>CAXIDO010000034.1:0-10344 GCA_964022745.1 uncultured Methyloligella sp.
GTGGGGCGACCACGGCGCAATTCATCATTGTCCATCGAAGGAAGGTCATCATGGATCAAGGAATAACAATGAATGCATTCAATAGCGATGGCTGCTTCAGTGACCAGCTGCTGCTCTGCTTTGAAAAGAGAGGCGGTTTCATTAACCAGGAAAGGGCGTAAGCGTTTGCCACCATCCAGACTTGCATAGCGCATTGCTTCAAGTAGCGTTTCTGGTGTTTCATCATCTGAGGCTAAATGTGCCTTCAGGCCATTTTCAACCTGCTTTACAGCTTTTTCTAGTTTGGTTTCAAAATTATCTGTTGTCATTTTTTATACATTCATCAGTTTTGGCATCATAATTTTCATATATTTTGGGGCTGATAGACTTAAATATAGAATGCTTTGAATTTTTAAGTTTTAACCTTTTCCATATCATCTTATGGTCAGACAAGTGATTTATATATTATTTTAGTCTTAAGAATTGCATAGTTTCTAAATTGAGTGTTTAAGAAAGGCTGTTTCAGCTAACCTCCCCTTTCGTAACTTTGATCGTAGTATCCATGTTTGCCAAGAGTTGTAAAATTTTAAAGGCGCCTTTCTCGAAGGTTCACTTTTCTCCAACATCCTTACTTAGCTTTGTTTGGTATCTCTCTTCCCGGATCATAATTGGGGCCATAGTTGCTTCTTTACTCACTATATTTACACTTCGATACGTTAATCCGCCCACATCTACTGAAATGCTACGATATAAATTAAGCGGCGGGGTTCTGCGACATGAGTGGGTTGATATTGAAAAGATAGCACCTCAACTTGTTCGCGCTGTAATTATGTCTGAGGATGGACAATATTGCCGGCATAACGGAATTGATTGGCGGCAAGTAGAAAAAGCCTGGGAGGAAGCCATTGAGGGAGCAAAAAAACCTCGCGGTGCAAGTACCATCACCATGCAAACAGCTAAAAACCTATTTTTATGGTCTGACCGTTCCTACATTCGCAAGGCTTTGGAATTACCTCTTGCCTATATGATGAATATGATGTGGTCGAAAAGGCGCCAAATGGAAATTTATCTGAATATAGTTGAATGGGCGCCAGGGGTTTATGGTGCTAAAGCAGCAGCACATCACCATTTTAAGCGCAAACCTCTACAATTAACGGCACTTCAAGCTGCCCGCTTAGCTGCTGCATTGCCCAACCCTATTGTTCGACGTGCTGGACGTCCTGGGCCATATACACGCAGGATTGCTGCAATTATTAAAAAACGTATGGTTAACTCTAGCCCATGGGTCAAATGTGTCTTTAACTAAGCTGCTGTTTTTATTTGTTTTTTATGATTTAAATTGATATTATTGCATTAAACGCTAGCCAAAAAGCCAAAAGGCATGTATATCAACCAGCTTAACCCTTGGTCTTTTGACTTTTGGGATGATTTTCGCATGAAATTCTTACAGCTTTCGTCTGATGATTCACTATTTTCAGACGGCGACATCTTTGGTTTTCTAACTTTTTGTTTTCTTCAAAGCTTGAGCGCTAAATAGCTGTTTTAATTTAATATTTGAGGTATAGGCTGTTATGGCAGTTCCAAAAAGTAAGATCACGCGCAGCAGGCGCGGACACCGTCGTTCTACAGATGCGCTGAAGAATCCGACTTATATTGAAGATAAAGATTCTGGTGAATTGCGCCGTCCACACCATATTGACCTAAAAACAGGTATGTATCGTGGTCGCCAAATTCTTGAAGCTAAAGAAGAATTTTAGACACTAGTATCTTTTTTATAGATGACTAAAACGCTGCTCGAAATTGCTTTATTAGCAATCTATTGAGTGGCGTTTTTGTGTTTTTGTTTGTCTTACTTCATCTCACGGGCTATTCCGCCGCTAAGGCGGGCCCTCCGTGGGGCGGCGCTTGTGCCGGGCAGCCCTGCTGCCATGTCCCCCAGCTCAAAATCGCTGGGCTCCTCCATCGTATGTCTTGTTTTTAGAAGCCTCAGTTGCTCACCAGCAACCATGTTGCTGAAGCTCATAAACCTGCGAGGAGTATAGCTTTTCTTGCGATCAGCTTGTCCGTGCTCGAGAAACTCCGCTCGGGCTGTAGTTTTTTGCGATCAGCTTATCCGTGCTCGAGAAACTCCGCTCGGGCTGATCTTTACCTTTTCTTTCTTAAGCTTTATAGTTAATATCTTGTTTTAGTTTTATGATATCACTTGTATATCTGCTGCATCACTTAATAAATGGAGCCACTTTATGCTGCTAAATCTGCCGTGGACGATTGTTTCTCTTATCTTATACAACATCATTGCTTTTACGGGTGGGGCGGATGAAACTGGTGGTTATGCAGGGACTTTTGGCACCAAACTTTTCTCAATGGGACTTATTTCTGGTGGCACCTGGACTTTCACTATCGGTGACCTTGTTTTATTGGTCGCATTTGTAGCTCTGTTTGTTGTAATTATTCAATCTGCCCGCACATCTGACATCACACTTGTTGATCATGCGCTTTCAATAATCGTGTTTATAATTTGCCTTATTGAATTCATCATGGTGCCGTTTGCGGCTACGTCCTTGTTTTTCTTTATTATGATCACAGCGCTTATTGATGTAATTGCAGGGTTTTCCGTTAGTCTTACCGCTGCACGCAGAGATATGGGTATTGGTGGTTAGTTTTTTTGGTTTTTCGAGAAAGAAAAACTCTTTGTTTAATTATTGCTAAATGGTCATATTAATTTCTTTTATTTAGCTTTATATGTGTCTGTAGAATTTTTTGAGAAAGTCGCACATGATGCGATCAGTGTCTTTTTGAGGAGTGGCCCTTATGATTTTGAGTTTACCTTGGTTATTGGTTTCGGTGATTGTGTATAATAT
The DNA here is from genome assembly GCA_964022745.1 of uncultured Methyloligella sp. Classification (GTDB taxonomy): domain Bacteria; phylum Pseudomonadota; class Alphaproteobacteria; order Rhizobiales; family HXMU1428-3; genus HXMU1428-3. Next base: position 2,841 of record CAXIDO010000034.1, read on the forward strand.
CATCGTATTTATTTTTGGCCCTGATAAAGCTGATGCGTCTGGTGTATTTGATCCTTCAGTTGTTTTTAATGAAGTCTTATTTCAAGTTCCTATGCTATCTGGTGCAACCTGGAGCTTTACTCTTGGCAACTTGCTTGTGATTTTATCACTTGGTCTATTATTTTTAGAAATTTTGAAAGCGACCCGCACAGGTGGAAACAGCCTTGTTGACCATGGCCTTTCAACTTTGGTTTTTGTGATTTGCTTGATTGAGTTCTTGGTTGTTAAAGAGGCTGCAACATCTGTCTTCTTTATCATCATGATTATTTGCTTAATCGATGTGATCGCAGGTTTCTCTGTTACCATTCGAGCAGCGCGACGCGACCTTAATGTTGGTGCCGGCTTGCCAACGCATTAATAAACGGCTGGATATATCATTATTTTTTAAAGGGCATCTTTTAGGTGCCCTTTTTTATTGCTCTCGCTTCTCTGAGCTTAGTTTCTGCACTTTAAACGATATGAGAATTTACACTTCTTTTAGCACCAAACTGGCCGGAAAACGCCAATCTGAGTGAGTTTTTGTCGTTTTTTGATAGGCTTTGGTTGTTGCTTCCGGACTAATTTTGGTATCTTTCAACCACTTTTTTTCCGGATAAAGATCTAGATTGCGTACAAGATTTTTACCACTGAAAGATATATCTTTCTGGGACTTAACTGATTTACGGCGATCCCCTTTTCGCCTTTCAGGTAATTGAGACGGACTAGTTTCTCGTTTTTTTACTAGATTTTCTCTTGTTTGCGAGTACTCTAAATCTACCGATTGGTTAGTTATAGTACTGTTTACTTGTTTTTTTGCGGTAATTTTCAAGTGTCTAGTTCCATTTTGGGACAATTTTTGAACTGTATTTTGATATTTTGGGGTCGTTTAAGAACAAAAATCGTCCAGTTTTCAGTTATATCAAAGACAACGCAACTTCTGCGCCAGAAGCTTCTGAAAATTAACCAAGAAACAACACTAATATGCGATTGTTACCGAAACGCAGATTCCTCACGCATTGGGTGATCTGGTCATACGTTCAGGGTTAGGACAAGTTAGTGTCGGATATAGAGAATCAAAACCAGGCTGTTTTTAAGAAATCAGACTTAAGTGATGAGCAAAGCACTCCAGATGTGAGTCCTGATAATTCGGCCACTCTTGAAGAAATTAATCGAATTCTTGGAGATGATACTCCTCCTGCATTAAATGGCGTGAATCTTACAGCTGAGCAACTTGGCTCGCTTGATACCATGCTTGAAAATGAGAATGAGTGTATCGAGACCGTTCGTTTGAAATATTTAAGTGAGCATGACGAACTTACTGGCCAGAAGAACAGAATTAAATTGCATGAAGCTCTTGAAGATCAAATTGCCTGGTCGCGTAAAAATAACCTCTTTGGTTCCTTCGTCATCGCAGCCATTGATAACCTCTCTATCATTAATGATACATTTGGCTACCAGCTTGGTGATGAAGTCATCGCGGCTGTTGCATATCAGCTTGCAAAAGCTTTGCGTAAGCATGATGTTATTGGTCGTTATTCAGCGAATAAATTTGGATTAATTTTACCTCGCTGTGGGCCTGATGCTCTACATAGCACTGCCCTTCGCCTTTTAAACAGCATCGCAGATGAGCCCATTCGCACCTCTAAAGGTATTATTCCTGTTACCATTTCAATTGGTGGTGTTGTGATGCCACAATATGCGAACAGTGCTCAGGAAGCTGTTTCACGTTCGTTAGAAGCGCTTGATAACACGAAACGTAAGTCAGCCAATAGTTATGTTGTTTATGAGCATTCATCAGAGCGGGAGGCGCATCGCCAGCGGAACCTGCAAATTGCTGATGAAATTATTTCAGCACTCAACGATAAACGCATGCACCTTTCTCTACAACCAATTGTAGATGCGACGACACGTAAAGCTTCGCACTATGAATGTCTTTTGGTAATGGAATGTAACGATGGTGAGATGATTCCAGCGGGTGAATTTTTACCAATTGCTGAAAAGCTAGGACTTTGCCGTCTTATTGATTATCGTACACTTGAGCTTGCTATAGACCTTCTTAAAGAAGATGAAGCACTTCACCTTGCATTGAACGTGTCTAGCTTGACAACCAATGATCCAAATTGGTTGATCGTTATGCGCGCTAAAGCTGGACGTGACAGATCAGTGATTGAACGTTTAATGGTTGAGATTACTGAGACTGTTTCAATTAAAGACCTTGAAGAAACAGCCAGTTTTGTTGCAAGCCTAAGAGACCTTGGCTGCTCTGTTGCCATTGATGATTTTGGTGCCGGCTATTCTTCGTATAAAAATTTACGTGTTCTTGATGTTGATGTTGTGAAGATCGATGGCGATTTCATCAAAGATATTTTGCAATGTAAAGAAGATCAAATATTTGTTGGCTCCTTGATTGCGCTTGCGAAATCTTTTGATATGAAAACAGTTGCAGAATGGGTTGATAACGAAGAAACAGCCTGTTTCCTAAGAGATATGGGAATTGATTATTTACAAGGATTTGCCATGGGACGACCAAAGGTTGTTCAGCTAAAACCTGAAAAGCCAGATGCAAGTTCAGATGCTACCGAAGAACCTGTAGCTCAAGCCCAATAACTTTCTTAAAGAAATTAAACCTGCTCTTTTGCTTTGATGGCCGCTTCAAATTCTGCGTCAACTTCGCCTTTAAGCCACAACCAAAGCATTTTAAAATTATAGAGAAATGATAGAACTGGCCTTTTAAAAGCTGCTGGCTGATTTTTTTCTATTGTAAAATGACCGAACCAGGCCAATCCGTAGGCAGTTAACAATCCAACAATAATCAATAATGGTTCTTGCGTTAGAGCTGCAGAAAATATTAGTCCTGTAGCTAATAATGTACCTGCATAATGTAAATTACGTGTTCTCTCATCTAAATGGGCACGCAAATAAGCATACCAAACATCATTATTTTTTGTCTCTTGATAACTCATTACAAAATGGCCTTTGCCTAGACATACAGATTAATTCAAAAAACTATTCCTGATCTTTTACCCTGTCATTTTATAATTTTCAAAATAAATCAAATCTGAAGTGAATTTCAGCTATTTTCAATAAAAATTGAAATACTCTTCACACGCTTAAAGGCTTTTCTGCTAACATCCTACGTATGAAACAAACAAAATATATCAGTTTTTTTATTATTTTACAGATGCTTATAGGATTTGGCTTGGTACCCTTCATTTCTTTGAATAAGATGCTTGGCCCCTTAGCTACTTTAATCTATAGCATGACCTCTTTTTCCATTCTTTCTGTATTTGCACTGTTGCTTTGGTATCGCGGCACATCAACAACAATAAATCAATCTCAAGAAACAGGTGCTGTTAATTCACTTGGTTTCGGAATGATTTTTGCTTTTATCATGGCTGAAATCGTTGCTGTTATTCTTGTGACAAAATTTTAAATTTCTCCTCTAAAACTCTTTTTTACCAAAACAACCTATGTTTACTCAGCAAAGCTTTTTAAAACTCCTAATAGCTCTCCAAGTTCATACTAGAAGTTTAGGTAACTGTTCGATCACAATGTTTTAAAAGCATATGGACAATTCGCACTTTAAGCATTAGATAATCGTTTTATATTATTTAAGCGGTTAATCGCTTCCTCTATCAATGAATGAGACTCAAGTTATGGGCTATAATGTTGCCATCGTTGGTGCCACAGGGAATGTGGGCCAAGAAATGCTTACTATTTTAGAAGAACGTCAATTTCCAGTCGACAAGGTTTTTGCTATTGCTTCCAGGCGCTCACTTGGGCGCGAAGTTAGCTTTGGCGATCAAACGTTGAAATGTGAAGACCTTGAGCAATTTGACTTTTCTCAATGTGACTTTGCCTTACTATCTGCGGGTGGCACGATTTCTAAAGAGTGGGCTCCAAAGATTGCTGCAACTGGTTGTGTCGTTATCGATAATTCTTCAGCCTGGCGCTATGATATTGATGTGCCTCTTGTGGTACCTGAAGTGAATGCTGAAGACCTTGATGGTTTTGCAAAAAAGAACATTGTAGCCAACCCTAATTGTTCAACAGCACAATTGGTTGTGGCTTTAAAACCTCTTCATGACGTGGCTAAAATTAAACGTGTTGTTGTGTCAACATATCAGTCAGTATCTGGTGGTGGTAAAGAAGCAATGGATGAGCTTTGGCTACAGACCAAAGGCATTTTTGTGAATGATGAACCAACCCCAACCAAATTCACAAAGCAAATCGCTTTTAATGTTATTCCGCATATTGATGTGTTCATGGAAGATGGATACACCAAAGAGGAATGGAAGCTTATGGTTGAGACTAAAAAAATTCTCGATCCCAAGATTAAGCTAACCGCTACAGCTGTTCGTGTGCCAGTTTTTGTTGGTCACTCTGAAGCTGTGAACATTGAATTTGAACAATCTATCACACCTGAAGAAGCGCGCTCAATTTTGAGAGAGGCGCCGGGAATTATGGTCATCGATAAACAAGAAGACGGTGGCTACATTTCACCAATTGAATGTGTTGGAGATTTCGCAACATTTGTATCTCGCATTCGAGAAGATGCAACTGTAGAAAATGGTCTTTCACTTTGGGTTGTTTCTGATAACCTTCGAAAAGGTGCTGCTCTTAACACGGTTCAAATTGCTGAATCTATGATTAATCGCAAGCTTATTTCTAAAGCGGCTTAGTTTTCTCTTTATTTCTCTCTCACGGCTATTCCAAGCGCTTAAACGCGCTTGGGCCTACGAGGTGCGGCGCTCGCGCCGGGCAAGCAAGCTTGCCATGTCCCTCAGCCCGAAATGGGCTGAGCTCATCCTTCGGATAGCAAATTCCTTATTCATATCTTTTTGTTTTCTCTCACGGCTAAAGCTTTCTCGTAGCGCTTCAGTTGCCCACTTAGCAACCGCGCTGCTAAAGCGCTTGGGCCTCCGAGGGGCGGTGTATTTTTGCTATCAGCTTATCCGTACTCGCTAAGCTCCGTTAGGGCTGATCTTGTGCACCAGACTACTTTTTAACCGCGTTTAAATTACCCATTATGTAACCACGCTAGCACTTTACCATGTCAGTCCGCTGAATAAGGCCTCACTCCTTCTTCGGATTATGAGGTGGGATTATGTATCTATTAATTTTTTTCTACTGAATATTTTACATAAAAAAACGGGCCCTTTGGGGGAAAGGGCCCGTTTAGTTTTTTTATGATGTTCTTATTATTAAAATAGACTTATTCTGGCTCTTCTAAATAATTAGAAGAGCCCTTTTTTGTTTGTTCTTCTAATAGATTAGAAGAGACGTAGAACGTTTTGGTCAGCTTGAGACGCTAGAGATAGCGAAGTTGATGACAATTGCTGGCGAGTTTGTAGAGCCAGTAGGTTTGCACCTTCTTCGTTTGTATCTGCTAGTGTTAAGTTAGCTGCGCCAGTTTCAAGCACGTTAATCAGGTTCTTTGTGAAGTCTTGGCGTGTTTCCACAACAGACAGGTTAGAACCAAATTTTGATGATTGAGAGCGAAGTGTGTTTGTAGCTGCAGTCAGATCTGAAAGAGCTGCATTGATATCGCTATCTTTTTGGAATGTGTCAGTTGAACTGTCAATTCCAAGGCCTGCACTGTCAAAGTTCACACCAGTTACTGTCAATGAAGAAGAGCTATCTTCGTTGAATGTTACTGATAGGCTATCACCAGCAAGCAAGTTGTTGCCATTAAAGCTGGCGTCAGCTGCGAGTTGGTTGATTTGTGTGCGAAGCTCATCAAATTGTGCAGCAAACGCTGTACGGTCTGTGTTTTCAGTCGCTGCAGTTGTGCCAGCAGTGATACCAAGATCATCTAGAGGAGTACCTGTTCCTTCAGTTAGAACCAAGTCTTCACCATTTGTAGCTTCAATGCTGATTGTGCCATCGTCACCAACTGATGCTGATACATTATCAATTGCATTTAATGCTGCTACAACTTCATCAGCCGTATCAACTTCGCCAGTTCCATTACCAAAAGTAACTGTTGTTGCTGAGCCGCTGCCAACTTGTACAGAGAAGCTATCTCCATAAGCAGTGCCTGCTGAATTGGTAGTTTCTGTAAGAGTTGTAGAAAGACCAAGTGCTGCTGCAGGTGTATTTGTACCTTCAGTAATTTGGATTGACTCGCCACCAGCTGTTAATGATAGATTGCCATCATCATCTAGGCTTGCTGAAAGACCAGTTACTGCATTTAGATCTGCAAGTAGTTCAGTTGTGCCGTCACCATCTGCGATAGTGATCGTAACTGCTGATGCACCGCCCACAGAAACTGTGAAGCTGTCACCATCTGCGATACCAGCAACGTTTGCACCGATATCTGTTTCACCTGTTAGGTCAACATTACCTGTGATTGTTGCATCTGTGAAATCAACAGCGCCGCCACTTGTATCAACTGTTCCTGTTGCTGTTGCTGTGTTACCAGCTGAGTTTAATGCTTGACGTGCTGTGGCTTCAGCACTTTCAACCAATTTTGTAATCGCTTGAATGCCTTCGTCAGCAGCTTTCAGTGTTTGAACTGAGTTGCCAACAAAGTCTTGCAAACGAGACAAGTCATTAGCGCGGCTATTCAATGAAGACGCTGTAAAGAATGCTGTTGGATCATCCAACGCACTGTTTACTTTAAGACCTGTAGCTAGTTTTTCTTGAGTTTTTGCTAGTGCATTCGCTGTTGATTGAAGTGACAACAGATTTGTGCGAACTGCACTTGATAGTGTGGTAGTTCCAGCCATTTTACGCATACATTTTCTAGGTTGTTATTACTCGTCTCCCTTTGAGACGGACGCACATGTTTCGAGTGCGACACAACCGGTTATATGAAAAGGAAGGAAAAAAATTATTAACAAAGCTGATTGACTAAAGTTACAGTTAATTAAGAGTTACTGAGTTTTTCAAAACAAACCAAATGACTAAATAATCAATAAAAAACAGGCCTTTAAATATTAAATGGCCCGTTTTAATTGAGTGTTCGTCTATAATTAATTTCGACGAGATAAATTTGCAAAAAGGATTATCTTAAGAGATTAAAGGTTTGTATCGATGTTAATAGCAGCACTTCGTTGCACACCTGCGTTCCCAACATGACCACCAGCATTGTATACTTCCGGACCGTTTTGTTTCTTTGCAGCTTTATTGGCTACAGTTTGCAAGATGCGCTCTGATACGGCTTGCATGGCTGTGAGCGCTGCGTGATTGGCTTCAATGGAGCGTTGGAATTCTTTCTTTTGATTTTGTAAGTTTTTTAATTCATCTGGCGCCAATTGTCTCATTTGATCTGCATTGTTTTGAAATCGAGCCATATGATGGGACAAGGTCGCAGTGAGGGCCCCTTTTCTGACATGAAACGGTGTGATCTCCTGGGTCTTGGCTTTTCGAAGTAAATCTGTTTCCTGATCTAGCAAAGAAATTAGTTCATGCGTTGTATTGTAAAGTTGCTCGCATAAATCCTGCGCGTCGTGTTTCGACATATTTTCAACTTCAGGTGCTG
>CAXIDO010000035.1:0-10201 GCA_964022745.1 uncultured Methyloligella sp.
CCCGTCTAAATAACCCCTGGTCGGATTTTAATTTTCTGCTGTTAGCCCCCCCCCCCCTCCATTTTTAATGGATTGGCAGATAATTTCTTTCATATTTCCCTATTAAAAAAAGCTGCACGATCAGTTTTGTGCAGCTTTTTTGTGCCTGTTGAAAACTCGCTCTTTACTTATTGTTTTGCCGTTTTAAGCGAGTGAACATTTCATCTTTACCAAATTCTTTGGTTATTCTTTCGATTTTAAAGGCATTATAAACAAGCTCAATGGTCTGTTCTTGACTTTCAATTTTATAGTCACTAGGAATTGATTAACATTTATTAACCATTTGTGGCATGATGGGTTAGTTAATCAGACTATATAGCTAATTAAGGCTATGAAGGAGTGATGCATATGATTGTATTTTTATCTCGCGTACGTATGAAGCTTATTGCTTTTGTTTCAGTTTTGATCTTAAGCATTTTTGGCTTGATCGGTTCTGCTAGTGCTGGAGGTTTGGCTTCGGCACCAAAGACATTGGATCATAGGGCAACTATTGCTGATAAAGCGCCCGTTGCTAAGGTTGGGTATCGTTATCGCCGTGGCTATAGACGTGGTCATCGCCGGTTCCGTTTGCGTTTTGGGCGGCATTATGGCTATAGCCATCGTTCTTATCGCTATAGACCTTACCGCTATCGTCATCAGGGCTATTATTCTCCCTATTACAAACGTCGTCATTATCGTTTGAAGCGTTTCTATCGTAACAGACATCTTCGTCGTCATTTCAGACGTCATCTTAGACGTTGGTAATTTGGGCTTAGAAAGCTTAGAATTTTGATGTTTTAATAGATCTCGATAAGTTTTTATCGGGATCTATTTTTTTGTGTTGTGTTATTGCAAGCGTTTTATTCCGTGGACTGTTCAGAAGTGCGCGCTTGAAAGTGATGAAACGCGATTGCCGCTGCGTTTGAAACATTGAGGCTGGCGAAGGCTCCGCTTGCGTTGATTTTGCAAATTTTATCACAGTGTTCTTTCGTTAAACGGCGCATGCCTTTTTCTTCAGCGCCCAATATAAGCGCGATCCCTTCACCCTCGCTTCTTTTTTCTTGTTCCATTGTTGTTTCTCCCTGCCCATCGAAGCCGATGCGCATGTAACCGAGGTCACCGATTTTATCTAAGGCTTGGGATAGGTTGCTTACTAATATGATGTTCACGCTTTCAAGTCCGCCAGAAGCTGTTTTGGCGAGAGTTCCTGAAAGTGGAGGGCTGTTTCTAGCTGTCATGATGAGGCTAGAGACATTGAAGGCGGCCGCAGAGCGCAAAATTGCCCCTACGTTATGCGGGTCTGTTACCTGGTCCAGTATGGCAATACAATCATTACCTTTAAGGTCATTTAGGTGGGCTTCATCGAGAGGGGCGGCGATTAGCAGTGCGCCTTGATGCACAGGGTCTGGACCCAGGATTTTAGTTATGTCTTTTGGTGACGCTTCTTCATAAGGGGGCAATGGTGCGTTTAGGCTTTCGCTTATGCGCTGGGCAGCGTTTTGTGTGAGATGTAATTTTTTTATTTTGCGGTTTGGATTGTTTAAGGCGGCCGTCACTGCATGTATGCCCCAAATTGGAGTTTCGGTTATATTGTTATTAAACCTCTCATTGGAGCTTTTGCCGTGTTTGTTTTTCTGGCCAGGCTTTCGGGATTTATTGTTTGTAGGCCGTTTTTTGTTTTGGCTCATTGTGAGGGACTAGCTTTCTAATAATTTGGGGCTCGTGGTTTTTAAACTAACCTAGGTTTATGGTGCCGTTTGGGCTAAGTTCTGATCATAAATGTGGTAAAAGGGGGCGCAAAATCCCTGTTAAAATTAAAAATACTGTGATCATTTGATATTTGCTATCGGAAAATTACAAATCTGGCAAATTTCAGGTTGACAGGTGCTCCGATAATTTCCATATACAGACGCTATCGCTTGTTGACTATGTTTAGTCAGTGTTGAGCGGAGGGGTGGCCGAGTGGTTAAAGGCGTCAGACTGTAAATCTGATCTCTTCGGAGTACGTTGGTTCGAATCCATCCCCCTCCACCAGGCGCTAGCGCCTTTCTTAGTTGTTTGGTGTTATGTTTTACCTACCACAGAGATTTTCTAGAAGACAATTTTGTTTGTTTTGGTGTAATCTCTTAATTCAAGCGGGTGTAGCTCAATGGTAGAGCAATAGCCTTCCAAGCTAAAGATGAGGGTTCGATTCCCTTCACCCGCTCCATTTCTTGCCTCCTCCTTAAATATTGACCGGTTTTGGTGTGTTTCAATTCAAAAAATTGAATTTTGGGGTAGGCTTTAAAGTGTTTGAATTAGCGGGTGATCTTGCTCTATTGCTCGTCCGTTGAAAAAAGATTAAAAAAGTCGTCTTTTTTTATTGAACTTGTCAATAATATGTCGTACTAATCTTCATTTCCAGGAATATAGGCTGCATTAATCGTGAGAACACGGTTGGTGGGGTCTCTTTTTTATGCTCGGTTTTGTTTTTGGCTTTTATAAGTTAAATGGGTTGGGCGTAATTTATGCTATGCGGTTTTGTTTTGTGTAGCAAAGGTTTAGGAGTGTAGCTCAATTGGCTAGAGCACCGGTCTCCAAAACCGGGGGTTGTGGGTTCGAGTCCCTCCACTCCTGCCATTTTGAAGGGTTTTGCTTTTGAATGTGGCGTTGAGTGTTTCTGGAATGCTGGGTGGAATTGGCGGCAGGCTGTTTGTTATAGAGATGTAGAATGTGATGTCCTGCGATTGCGGCGTCATGAGGAATTTGGATTAATGGCAAACCCATTTGAGTTTATTCAGGAAGTTCGTGCTGAAGTGTCTAAGGTCACTTGGCCGACACAAAAGGAAACTGTGGTTACGACGATCATGGTTTTGATTATGGTTGTCATGGCGGCAATCTTTTTCTTTGCAGCGGATCAGGTTTTGAATGTGCTGGTGCAGTTATTAATCGGCTCAGGCCAGTCATAGTTTTTGAAGTAACTTTGGCGTAATTTTGGTTTGATATTCAGGGTTTGGTGACGTTTATGGCGAAGAGATGGTATATTGTTCACGCATATTCTAATTTTGAGAAGAAGGTGGCTGAGGCTATTCGCGAGCGTTCAGTGAGTGAAGGCCTTGAGGATCAGTTTGAAGAGATTCTGGTTCCGACTGAAGAGGTTATAGAGGTGCGCCGTGGCCGTAAGGTTGCATCTGAGCGCAAGTTTTTCCCTGGCTATGTTTTGGTTAAGATGGATATGACTGATGAGGCGTATCATCTGATTAAAGATACGCCGAAAGTTACTGGATTTTTGGGATCTGAAAGCAAGCCTATTCCTATTTCTGAGAAGGAGGCGCAAGCCATACTTCATCAGGTTAAGGAAGGGGTTGATCGTCCTCGTTCAACAATCATTTATGAGGTTGGTGAGGATGTTACTGTTCTTGATGGGCCGTTTGAAGGTTTTCATGGGCAGATTGAAGAAGTTGATGATGAGCGCCAGCGTATGAAGGCTGCTGTTGAGATTTTTGGCCGGGCTACCCCGGTTGAGTTGGAGTTCAATCAAGTTAAGAAAAAAGTCGACGCTTGATTGTTAATCGATGTGGGAGAATTTGCTGGCTTTGCCGGTTGGCTAAATTTGTACCACGTCACCTTAAATAATGTCCTTGTTCGTTTTGTTTTGTAGGGCGAGTGGGATGTTTTAATTTTAGATTGGTCTTTGTTGAAAGGACCTTTTAAGGGAAATGAAATGGCAAAAAAGATTGAAGGCTATTTAAAGCTGCAAGTGCCTGCTGGTCAGGCAAATCCTTCACCGCCTATTGGTCCAGCTTTGGGTCAACGTGGTATTAATATTATGGAATTTTGTAAGGCGTTTAATGCGGCGTCTGGCGATGCGGAGCCAGGGTCTCCTATTCCTGTGAATATTACTGTTTTTAACGATAAGTCTTTTACATTTGAGATGAAAACGCCGCCGGCATCTTTCTTCTTGAAGAAGGCTGCGAAGCTTAAAAAGGGTGGCGGTGAGCCAGGGCGTGCTGTTGCCGGTTCTGTGACTATGGCGCAGGTTCGCGAGATTGCAGAAAAGAAAATGGTTGACCTGAATGCGAATGATATTGATCAGGCTGCTAAGATTATTGCGGGTTCTGCTCGTTCTATGGGCTTGGAAGTGAAGGGTTAATATTATGGCGCACGGTAAGAAATATAAAGAAAGCTACGCGAAAATTGATCGCACAAAGCACTATAGTCTTGAAGAAGCTGTGAAGCTTTTGAAAGAAACTGCGACAGCTAAGTTTGATGAGACTGTTGAGATTGCTATGAATTTGGGTGTTGATCCTCGTCATGCTGACCAAATGGTTCGTGGTGTATGTGAGCTGCCTAAAGGTTCCGGCCGGACAGTTCGTGTTGGTGTGTTTGCGCGCGATGCGAAAGCTGATGAGGCGAAAGCTGCTGGTGCTGACGTTGTTGGTGCTGAAGATCTTCTTGAGGAAGTTTTAAAAGGCAATATCAATTTTGATCGTTGTATTGCAACGCCAGACATGATGCCACTTGTTGGTCGTCTTGGTAAGGTGCTTGGCCCGCGTGGCATGATGCCTAACCCGAAAGTTGGAACTGTGACGCCAAATGTTGGTGAAGCAGTAAAGAGCGCTAAGGGTGGTGCTGTTGAATTCCGCGTTGAAAAAGCTGGTGTTATTCATGCTGGTATTGGTAAGGCAAGTTTTAGCGAAGCTGATATTGCTGAGAACGTACGTGCTTTTGTTGCCTCTGTGACGAAAGCTAAGCCAACTGGTGCTAAAGGTACGTTTCTTAAGCAGATCGCTCTGTCTTCGACTATGGGCCCTGGCGTGAAAGTTGAGATTACTTCAGCTTCTTCTTAAGTGAAGGGCTGAATTTTGTTTCTTTTAAGGGGCGTTACGTTCTTTAAAAGAGTGAACTATGAAAAGTTTGTCTTAAGGCGTCGAGCTGAAAGTTGAATTCTTCATAGGGAGAAGGCTCAAGAAGGGATTTCTCTTTTTGGGTTTTGTCCTGTCCAAGACTGCAGGTGTCTTTGGTTGGTGTTGTTTGGAAGTTTTTCAAATAATCCAATTTAAAGGTTTAAGCATATGGCCTGCATAGACGGGAGTTGAACAGATTTTAAGAAGTTGGTGTTTGTCGCCATTTCTAATCGGTTTGGACTTCTACTAGGTATCTGTTTGTTTTGTGACGAATAGGTGCTGGGCAGGCAAGTGAGCGTCGTAGTTAAGTTTCGAGCGCACATGCTTGAGGCAATGGCTACGGCAAATGGTAAGCCGCAAAGAAGTTTATCTCTCAAATGATTTGAGAGACAAGTCTTTGCAAATATGGAGTGAGCTGGTGGAAAGAGCACAAAAAGAAGAGCTCGTAGCTGCACTGAACGAGAAGCTAGGTGATACTGGTGTGATCGTTGTGGCCCACTATGCAGGTCTCACTGTTTCCGATATGACTGCGCTTCGCAGTCAGCTTCGTGAAGTTGGTGGATCTATGCAAGTGGCAAAGAACCGGCTCGTTAAGCTCGCGCTTAAAGATACAGACGCAGAAGATTTAGCTGATTTATTCAGTGGTCCTACATGTATTATGACCTCTGAAGACCCAGTTAGTGCGCCAAAAATTGCAGCCAAGTTCGCTAAGGATAACGAAAAACTCGTTCTTCTTGGTGGTGCTATGGGTGCAACTATTCTGGATCAAGCAGGCGTGAATTCTCTGGCAGCATTACCATCACTTGATGAACTAAGAGGCAAACTTGTTGGCTTGTTCCAAGCACCAGCCGGCAATGTTGCACGAGTTCTAAACGCACCAGGTGGACAACTGGCGCGGGTGATGGCAGCAAAAGCTGCAAGCGAATAGAGCTTTACGAGTTCCAAGCAAATTAAACAAATCGATTATTATAGGAAAATAAAATGGCTGATTTAGATAAACTAGTAACTGAGCTTTCAAGCCTTACAGTGATGGAAGCTGCTGATCTTGCAAAACGTCTTGAAGAAGAGTGGGGCGTTTCTGCTGCTGCTCCTGTAGCTGTTGCTGCAGCTGGTGGCGACGCTGGCGGCGCTGCTGAAGAGAAAACTGAATTTGATGTTATTCTAGCTTCTGCTGGTGACAAGAAAATTAACGTCATTAAAGAAGTTCGCGGCATTACAGGTCTTGGCCTGAAAGAAGCTAAAGAGCTTGTTGAAGGTGCTCCTAAAGCTGTTAAAGAAGGCGCTAGCAAAGCTGAAGCTGATGAGCTTAAGGCTAAGCTTGAAGCAGCTGGTGCAACAGTTGAACTTAAGTAATTTATTAAATGAGGGAGCGTCTTGCTCCCTCATTTTTTAACTATTGGTTGATTGTAAAAATAAACGAACAGACGTAAAGAACATTTGTTCGAAAGAATGTATTTGAAAGACCATTTATTTAATCGGTTACTTAAAGACAGATTTGATAAGCGGTTAAAATTAAAACGAAATATAAAATTTCGACGCTTTACATAAATGACAAATTGAAATGAGCATCTCCTATTTTTAGGCAGAGGCTTTTTCAATCTCAAGCACCAGAGGAGCTGATATGGCTAAGACGTTCACCGGTCGCAAGCGCATAAGAAAGAAATTTGGGTCCATCGCTGAAGTTGCGGAAATGCCCAACCTCATCGAAGTTCAAAAAAGATCGTATGATGAATTTCTAATGGTGGATGTGCCAGAGGGAGGCCGTGCTGATGAGGGCCTGCAATCTGTTTTCACATCAGTGTTTCCAATTACTGACTTTTCTGAACGCGCGACTTTAGAGTTCGTTGCTTTTGAATTTGAAAAGCCGAAATATGACGTTGAAGAGTGTCAACAACGTGACATGACATACGCTGCGCCACTTAAAGTGACGTTGCGTTTGATTGTGTTTGATGTCAACGAAGAAACTGGTGCGAAATCAGTCAAAGACATCAAAGAGCAAGATGTCTATATGGGTGATATTCCTTTCATGACTGACAACGCGACGTTCGTTGTCAATGGTACTGAGAGGGTTATTGTTTCTCAGATGCACCGTTCACCAGGTGTATTCTTTGATCATGATCGTGGTAAAACTCACTCTTCAGGTAAGTTGTTGTTCGCGGCTCGTATCATTCCTTATCGTGGTTCATGGCTTGATTTTGAATTTGATGCCAAAGATATTGTGCATGTTCGTATTGACCGCCGCCGCAAACTACCTGCGACTGCGCTTCTCTATGCGCTTGGTCATGATGATGAAGAAATTCTTGAGCTGTTTTATGATAAAATTTTCTACAAGCTCGAAAAAGAAGGCTGGAGCACGGAGTTTGTTCCTGAACGCTTTAAAGGCGTGAAACCGCAAGCTGATTTGATTGATGCTAAAACTGGTGAAGTTGCACTTGAAGCCGGTAAAAAAGTAACGGCTCGTCAAGCTAAGAAGCTTTCTGAAGAAGGTTTGAAACGTCTATTATTTACTGACGAAGAGCTATTCACGCACTACTTGGCTGAAGAAGTTGTGAATATGGAGACCGGCGAGATTATTGCTGAAGCCGGTGCTGAGCTTGATGCTGAACTTCTAGAAAAACTTAAAGAATTTGGCCTAAAAGAATTGCCAATTCTTGATATTGACCATGTGAACAAGGGTGCGTTTATGCGCAACACTTTGATGGTTGATAAAGCGAATAACCGCGAAGAAGCGCTTATTGATATTTATCGTGTGATGCGTCCGGGTGAGCCACCTACTGTGGAAGCAGCGGAAGCTGTGTTCAATGGCTTGTTCTTTGATTCTGAGCGTTATGATCTTTCTGCGGTTGGTCGTGTGAAAATGAACATTCGTCTTCAGCTTGAATGTGAAGACACTGTTCGCACATTGCGCAAAGAAGACATCATTGGTGTGATGAAAACACTTGTTGATCTTCGTGATGGTAAAGGTGAAATCGATGATATTGATCACCTTGGTAACCGCCGAGTTCGCTCAGTTGGTGAATTGATGGAAAATCAATATCGTGTTGGTTTGCTTCGTATGGAGCGGGCGATTAAAGAGCGGATGAGCTCTGTTGATATTGATACAGTGATGCCACAAGATTTGATTAACGCGAAACCAGCTGCTGCTGCTGTTCGTGAATTCTTTGGCTCAAGTCAATTGTCACAATTTATGGACCAAACAAATCCGCTTTCTGAAATCACTCACAAGCGCCGCTTGTCTGCTCTTGGGCCAGGTGGTTTGACACGTGAGCGTGCCGGCTTTGAAGTTCGTGACGTGCACCCAACTCACTATGGTCGGATTTGCCCGATTGAAACACCAGAGGGACCAAACATTGGTTTGATCAACTCTCTGGCAACTTATGCGCGGGTAAATAAATATGGCTTTATTGAAAGCCCTTATAGAAAAGTGATTGATGGCAAGGTTAGCGGCGAAGTTATTTATCTTTCAGCAATGGAAGAAACTCGCCACTATGTTGCGCAAGCGTCTGTGCCTTTAACTGATGAAGGTAAGTTTGCTGAAGACATGATCAACTGTCGTCATGGTGGCGATGCGTTGATGGTTCCTGCTGAAAAAGTGGACTTTGTTGACGTCTCACCAAAACAGCTTGTGTCTGTGGCAGCAGCACTTATTCCGTTCCTAGAGAATGATGACGCGAACCGCGCTCTTATGGGATCAAACATGCAACGCCAAGCGGTGCCACTTCTGAAGCCTGAGGCTCCATTTGTTGGAACTGGTATGGAAGAAGTTGTTGCGCGTGATAGTGGCGCGGCGATTGCCGCTCGCCGGACAGGTATTGTTGACCAAATTGACGGTACGCGGATTGTTATTCGGGCAACCGAAGAGCAAGATCCATCTAAGCCTGGTGTTGATATTTACAATATGCGTAAATTCCAACGCTCAAACCAAAATACATGTATCAACCAACGCCCATTGGTCAAGGTGAATGACACTGTAAAGGCTGGTGACATCATTGCTGATGGTCCATCAACTGATCTTGGTGATTTGGCTTTGGGTAAAAACGTTCTAGTGGCGTTTATGCCGTGGAATGGTTACAACTTTGAAGATAGTATTCTAATCTCTGAACGTATTAAGCGTGATGACGTGTTCACTTCAATTCATATTGAAGAATTTGAAGTGATGGCGCGTGATACGAAGCTTGGCCCAGAAGAGATTACGCGTGATATTCCAAATATCTCAGAAGAAGCTCTGAAAAACCTCGACGAAGCCGGTATTGTTTATATTGGTGCTGAAGTTAAGCCAGGTGATATTCTTGTTGGTAAGATTACACCTAAAGGCGAGAGCCCAATGACACCTGAAGAAAAACTTCTTCGGGCGATCTTTGGTGAAAAAGCTTCTGACGTTCGTGACACCTCGTTGAAATTATCACCTGGTGTTGTTGGTACTGTTGTTGAGGTTCGTGTTTTCAACCGTCATGGTATTGAAAAAGACGAACGCGCGATGGCGATCGAGCGCGAGGAAATTGAACGTCTTGCAAAAGACCGTGATGACGAAATGCAAATTCTTGATCGGAACGTTTATGGCCGTTTGAGAGATGCTCTTATGGGCAAAGAAGTTATCCAAGGCGTTCAGGATCTTCGTAAAGGCGCTAAAGTTTCTGAAGAAGCTCTTGATACTATTCCTCGTTCGCAGTGGTGGGAAATCGCCCTTAAGAACGAAAAAGCTATGGCTGAAGTTGAAGCCATTCAAAAGCAATATGAAGAAGCCAAAAAGCTACTTGAGCAGCGTTTTGTTGACAAGGTTGACAAGTTGCAACGTGGTGACGAGTTGCCACCTGGTGTGATGAAGATGGTTAAAGTCTTTGTTGCTGTGAAGCGGAAGCTTCAACCTGGTGATAAGATGGCTGGTCGTCATGGTAACAAGGGTGTGATTTCTCAAATCGTTCCTCAAGAAGATATGCCGTATCTTGAAGACGGAACGCCGGTTGATATTGTGCTGAACCCGCTTGGTGTGCCTTCACGTATGAATGTTGGACAGATCCTAGAAACCCATATGGGTTGGGCTTGCCGTGGTCTTGGCCGGGTGATTGATGATGCGATGGAAGCTTATCGTATTGAAAAAGATATCACGCCAGTTAAAGAGGCCGTTGAGAAGGTTTATGGCGATGGTGACATCGTTGATGATTATACCGAAGATGATCTTTTTGAGCTTGGGTTTAACCTACGAAATGGTGTGCCGATTGCGACACCTGTTTTTGACGGAGCGCATGAGCCGGATATTGTTGAGCTCTTGGAACGTGCTGGACTAGATGCTTCTGGTC
>CAXIDO010000036.1:0-10153 GCA_964022745.1 uncultured Methyloligella sp.
TATCAGGAATGGGAGGTTAAAAGAGGTAGCTTTGGTCGTAAGGCACAAAAGCCGTCTGTTGTCTGTGTTCATGGTTTAACAAGAAATTCGCATGACTTTGATAAGATGGCTGATCAGCTTAGTGGGGACCGGCGCGTCGTATGTCCTGATATTGTAGGGCGGGGACATAGTGACTGGATTGCAAATAGCGCGCTTTATGAGAATTTGCAGTATAACGCGGATATGAATGCTTTGATCTCTCGGCTTGATGAAAGAGAAATTGATTGGGTTGGTACTTCAATGGGGGGATTGATTGGTATGATGCTGGCGGCATCGGCAAATAGCCCTATTAGAAAACTCGTTATTAATGATGTAGGGCCTTATATTCCTTATGCTGCTTTGGCTAAGATTGGTGCTTATGTTGGCCGCTCTCCTGAGTTTGAAACGATGGAAGAAGCTGAGGATTATTTACGAAAAATACATGCTGAATTTGTGCCTATGAGCGATGAAGACTGGGAGGCCATGACACTTTATGGTGTGCGAGAAATTGAAGGTGGTAAGTATGCGCTGAATTATGACCCGGGTATTGGTGATCCGGTTCGTGCTGGTTTAACAGGCTTTGATGTGAATTTATGGCCTCTATGGGAAATGATTGAGTGTCCTGTTTTGGTGTTTCGCGGGGAAAATTCTAAGTTGCTAACTCCATCAATTGCCGAACGTATGACAGAGACAGGGCCGGAGACAACAGTGATTGAGATCGCCAAGGCTGGGCATGCGCCGACTTTAAATATTCCAAGTCAGATAAAGATGATTTCTGAATTTCTGGATAAATAAAAAGCGCCTCTTGTTTTTTCTCGGGAAGGGATGAGCTTTAAGAGGCACTTTTCAGCGTTTTCTGTCTAAATTTATTTTGTAGGTTGATTACTGGTCATTTTATCTATCAGTACAAACCCAGCGTTTGACTTGGCAATAGCTGTCATATTTACGGCAGGTCTTTTTGGCTTTCCATTTGGCACTTTTAACTGAGTTACCCCAATGAGCACCCCAACCACCATTTGCACCGACGGCTACTGCACCACAGGCATTACGGAACCAAACACCAATTTTACAATCTGAGGCGTATTTACGGCATTTGTTCAAGGCAACTTGATTGGCTTTCCATTTTGAATTGTAATTATATGACCAGCCCATTGCTTTTGAAGATGGTGAGATTGCGATTGCACCGAATTTGTTTTTGGCGTGTGCTGTTGTTGCTGAGGTAACAAACAGCAGGCTAGCCATTAAAATGAATGCGATTGATGTGATAGTATTTTTCATTTGTAACCCCTTTTAAAATTTGTTTTTAGCGATAAGTTCTTTTTGATCGCCTGAATTAATTTGATCTGATGCCTCTATTGTTATGTGAGATGGGGGGGATATTCAAATTAAAAATCTGTAATATTGGACGTTGTTTAATTTTGTTTGATTATTTTATTTTTGAAAGAGAGACGTTTTTATAAGGGGAGGCTTTGTCTGTTTTAGTTTAATGATTTTGATAAAACCTTTATAAAAAAGAATAAGTTTTGGGATTTTCTTATTGTAAAATCTAAATTAAGATATTTCCTAATCCATGCTTGTTTTCTAGTTCTATTTTAGAAGATTGAGCTGTGGTAATAGATCTAAACTCGCATTAATATAGGGGTGTTTTGGATTTTTAGACTTCGAAATTGAGTTATGTTTAATTAGGTGTGTTTAATTTTTAGTGAGGCAGGGATTATGCGTTGGAGAGGCCGTGAGGGCAGTAAAAATATAGAAGATCACCGAGGGCGTCAGGGTGGACGTTTTGGGATACCACTGCCGGGTGGGCGTGGACGAAGTATTCGTATGCCAGGGCGCCGTGGTGGTGGCATCAGCATCTGGACGATCGTTATCTTGCTTGCTTTTATGTATTTTACAGGGAAGTGCGATCCGAATTTGATTTTGCGTGAGCTTACCAAGGGACAAGGGTTACCTCAGATTGAGCGTCAGCAACAGCCGCGCTTTGATGTTGAGCCTTTACCAGATACAGGCGGCGAGTTTAATCAATCTCAATCGAATAATAATTTGAATAAAACCAATTCTAAAATCCCACAAGTGAAGAAAGATGACTTAGCTCAATTTACTTCAGTTGTTTTAAGGGAAACTGAGCTTGTTTGGCAAAAGATCTTTAAGCAGATCGGA
Organism: uncultured Methyloligella sp.; assembly: GCA_964022745.1. Classification (GTDB taxonomy): domain Bacteria; phylum Pseudomonadota; class Alphaproteobacteria; order Rhizobiales; family HXMU1428-3; genus HXMU1428-3. The sequence continues at coordinate 2,179 of CAXIDO010000036.1, forward strand.
AAGCGTTATGAAGAGCCGAAGTTGCGCATGTTCTCTCAATCTACTCAATCAGCTTGTGGTCGCGGTATGAGTGCGATGGGGCCGTTTTATTGTCCGCTTGATAAAAAGGTTTATATTGACCTGATCTTCTACAAGGAGTTGAAACAAAAGTTTGGAGCGCCGGGTGACTTTGCTCAAGCTTATGTGATTGCTCATGAGGTTGGTCATCATGTGCAGACGCTTCTTGGTATTGCTCATAAGGTACAAGCTGCAAAACAACGGATGTCTAAAACACAAGCCAATGCGCTACAGGTTCGTATGGAATTGCAGGCAGACTGTTTTGCCGGACTTTGGGCTCGTCATGCTGATGCTGCTAATCAAATTTTAGAAGAGGGTGATTTGCAAGAAGCCCTTCGAGCTGCCTCTAAAATTGGTGATGATAATATTCAGAGGCAAACGCAGGGACACATTGTGCCAGAAGCGTTTACTCATGGTACATCAGCACAGCGTATGAAATGGTTTCAACGCGGGTATGATACTGGCAATATGAAATCTTGTGATACGTTTAATGCACGTAGTCTATAAAAAGATTTAAAGGCCCGAAGATATTTGTCTTCGGGCCTTCTATATATATAAAATATGATCTCGACTTTTCTGATCAATAAAAAGAAATAAGAAAAAGATCTTTAAGTTCTAAATATCACTGCCTTGGTAGATTGTTTGTTTGCAATAGGTTTTTGCTTGTTGAAGATGGAAGCAAATTTTAGCTGCATCTAATGCATTTTTTAGCGGGCCTGATACCAATTTATATTTGGGTTGATTGTTTACAACAATGGTGATGTATCTTGGCTTTAAAGGGCTAAGAGCTGATTTATATTTCTTGTTTAGTTTAGCCCAGGCTCTTTTCAATTGCTTTATATTTTGAAAATTACCAAGAGACACAGCAAATTGTGTTTGTGTGATTTGTTGTTTCTCGACTTTGCCTAATTTCTTTGGGGTAAGTTTCAGAATTGGTTTTGTGATATTTGATTTTTTAGTCTCTAATTTTTCTTTAGCTTTGACAGCTGTTTTCTTTTGCGCAATTGATTTGGTCTTATTTAATGGGATAAGAGAGCCTGTAATATCTATTTTATCAAGTTGCTTTTGACTGGTTTTTGGCAAAGCTACAGCTTCTATTCTGCGGACTTTTTGTGTCAGTTTTGAATTATTTTGTGCCAGCACTTCTACGTCTTTACGTAGGTTAGCTACCTGATTGTCTAAGCCGTAATATTTTAGGTTCAATTGTTTTAAAGAGTGATTTGTCTGTCCAATTCCATCCCTGATGTCAGTCAGAAGCTTTTCAGTTTTTTTAGATGTTTGTTTTGCTGCAACTTTGGCATCAATTGTGGTGGCGAATGGTTTTAGGTTGAGATCAGTGTTTTCCATTAAAAATGCCATGTAGGCCAGCGCGCCAATAGCTCCCATAAACCATAGGCTCATATATATGAACGAACTAAAACTGGATCCAGTTGCTTTGTTTTTTTGTTGTCTGCTCATATAAATGATCTCTAAAAAGCGTTTATTCCGTATTACTTCACTAAATTTTCCACAGACGTGATCTATAGATATGAAGTGACTTACGTTAATTACCTATTCAGAGTCGTTCATTTTGGTCAATGTTGAAGCCCTATAGGGATATTCATGTTTGCTTTGGTTTGTTGTAAAGATGTGTCAGATGAGGGAGCAGACCAATGATTTGTTTTAAATTAATAGCTTTCGTGTATTGATTTTGTTGTCTTTTTGATGCTCCTTCAGGTTGCCCACAAGCAACCGTCGTTATTTACTAATATAGATTGCCACTTTTAGGTGACTAGTTTTAAAAAGATATGGTTTTTTAATTTTCAATTTGGGTTTTTCACTATTATGGAAAATGTTGCTTCTATGACTGATTCTTCACTTATGATCCTGGTTTTGGCTGCTGGTATGGGAACACGGATGAAATCTAAACATCCGAAAGTTATGCATGCAATTGGTTCAAAACCCATGGTTGGGCATGTCCTTGATCTTGGAAATTCATTAGGGGCGGTGAATTGTTCTGTGGTGGTTGGCCCTGATATGGATGAAGTGGAGAGCGTTGCTAAGTCTCATTTTTCAAGTGCTCAGATTTTTGTTCAACATGATCGCTTAGGGACTGCTCATGCTGTTCTTTCAGCGAAAGAGGCTCTAAAGGGACATGAAGGCTATGTGTTGGTTCTTTATGGAGATACACCGCTTTTAACTAAAAATGCTCTTAATGGTCTTTATTCGGAACTGAAAAACGGAGCTGATGTTGGTGTGCTTGGTTTTAATGCTGTAGATCCGAGTGGTTATGGTCGTTTGCTGGTGGATGATAATGGGCAATTAGAAGCTATTCGAGAACAAAAGGATGCCAGTGCGGAAGAACTTCAGGTGAAATTTTGTAATTCTGGGGTTATGGGCTTTCGTACGGCACATATGTTGTCTCTATTAGAAAAAGTAGGCAATGATAATGCGAATGGTGAATATTATTTAACCGATGTTGTTGAAGTTGGGCGGCAACAAGGGTTAAAGGCTGTGGCGACGGTTTGCTCTGAGCAAGATGTACTTGGTGTTAACGATCGGGTGCAACTTTCAGAAGCTGAACGTATATTCCAAAACAGAAAAAGAGAAGATGTCCAACGCAATGGGGCGACTTTGATTGCGCCTGAGACTGTGTTTTTTGCAACTGACACGACAATTGGTCAAGATGTAATAATTGAACCGAATGTTGTTTTTGGTCCTGGAGTTACCGTTGGGGATGATGTGCATATATACAGCCATTGTCATCTTGAAGGCGCAGTTATTGAGGCGCACTCTAAGGTTGGCCCTTTTGCTCGTTTGCGCCCGGGGGCTGAGATTGGTGAAGGGTGTAAGGTTGGTAACTTTGTTGAGGTGAAAAAAGCTCAAGTTAGTAAAGGGGCTAAAATTAACCACCTTACTTACATAGGTGATGCGGAAATTGGTGAAGAGGCGAATATTGGGGCTGGCACTATTACATGCAATTACGATGGGTTTAATAAGAATATTACCAAAATCGGGGCAAATTGCTTTGTTGGCTCAAATAGCTCTCTTATTGCGCCCGTAATGCTTGGAGATGGTTCATTCATTGGTTCTGGGAGTGTGATTTCAGAAAATGTACCGGCTGATGCGTTGGCTATCACAAGAGCTGAGAAAAAAGTTTATGAACAATGGGCAGCGCGTTTTAGAAGAAGCCAACAAAGATTAAAAGATAGAAAAGTCGGTCTTAAATGATTTTAAGATAAGGCGTCATTTCACTGGTTTGTTTAATATTCGGAAATGGCACGTGATTTGAACCTTTCAACGAACTTAGCTAAGCGTTACTCCCTATCGGGGCCAAAATACCGGTAGATTGTATTATTTTGAGAAAATGGAGCCAATTGAATGTGTGGTATTGTCGGTATTATCGGGACATCTCCAGTAGCTGGAGACCTTGTTGATGCGCTTAAGCGGCTTGAATATCGGGGCTATGATTCTGCTGGTATTGCGACTTTGCACGAAGGTAAACTAGCTAGACGGCGTGCTAAGTGGAAGCTTAAAACGTTGGAGACGCGCTTAAATGGTGAACCGCTAGCAGGAAATCTGGGTATAGGTCACACGCGCTGGGCCACGCATGGTAAGCCTACAGAAGTGAATGCACATCCACATATCTCTGATGGGGTGTCTGTTGTTCACAATGGCATTATTGAAAATTTTAAAAGTTTACGTTCTGATCTTGAAAAAGATGGCTTTGTTTTTGTAACCGAGACAGACACTGAGGTCATTGCTCATCTCATTGCACGAGAATTAAAAGCAAATAAATCACCTCAAGAGGCTGTTAGCGATAGTTTGGGTTCTCTAGAAGGGGCATTTGCTCTGGCAGTAATTTTTGAAGGTTACGATGATCTGATGATTGGTGCGCGCCGTGGAAGCCCGTTTGCGATTGGGTTTGGGGATGAAGATAGTCCTGGCATGTATATTGGCTCTGATGCAATTGCATTGGCACCGTTTACAAACAAGGTATCTTATTTGGAAGATGGTGACTGGGTTGTTCTAACGGGGCAGGGAGCCACCATTTATAATGAACAAAATGAAGAAATAGAGCGTTCAATTTCAACCTCTATGGCACAGGCTCTTGTTGTTGATAAGGGAAATCATCGTCACTTTATGGCAAAAGAGATTCATGAGCAGCCTGATGTAATTTCACGGACTTTGTCTCATTACATTGATCTTGGAAAAGAGTGCGTTGATTTTTCATCTCTTTCCATTGATTTTAAAACACTACCTCGATTGTCGATAGCAGCCTGCGGTACGGCATATTATGCAGGTGTTGTTGGTAAATATTTGATTGAGCAGTGGGGTGGCCTACCTGTTGATATCGATATTGCTTCTGAGTTTCGCTATAGAGAACCTCTCATGAGCGAAGGGGGCGCTGCTTTATTTATTTCGCAATCTGGTGAGACGGCAGATAGTTTGGCGAGTTTGAAATATTGTAAAGAGCAAAACCAAAAAATTCTTTCAATTGTGAATGTCAATGAAAGCTCCATTGCGCGAGAAAGTGATGATGTTCTTCCAACTTTAGCTGGGCCTGAAATTGGTGTTGCTTCGACAAAGGCATTTACTTGTCAGCTTACTGTTTTAGCAGCTCTAGCTATTCATATTGGCCGCCAGCGCGGCGTGATTGATGAAGCAAAAGAGAGTGAGCTTGTGCGTTCTCTCGTTGAGGTGCCTCGGCTTATTTCTGAAGTTTTGGCACATGAAGAAGAAATTGACCGAATTTCACATTCTCTGTCTCAAGCGCGTGATGTGCTTTATTTAGGCCGTGGCATGAGCTTTCCAATTGCGATGGAAGGGGCTCTAAAGCTTAAAGAGATTTCTTATATACATGCAGAAGCTTATGCTGCTGGTGAATTAAAGCATGGTCCAATCGCGCTGATTGATGAGAACATGCCGGTTATTGTCGTGGCGCCTGAAGACCGTTTATTTGATAAGACGATTTCCAATATGCAAGAGGTGGCGGCACGCGGTGGGCAAATTATTTTCATTAGTGATGCAACAAGAGAAAGCGCTGGGTGTGATTTGACCCATCATATTGTCATCCCTAAATGCCATGAGTTTGTAACGGCTTTAATTACAGCTATACCAGTTCAGTTGCTGGCTTATTACACAGCTGTACATATGGGGACAGATGTTGATCAACCTCGGAATTTGGCAAAATCTGTGACTGTTGAGTAATTCATCCTGTTTTGTTTCACCTCATATAATTGTTGTGAAAATGCAACATGGATTGAGGAAAGCTTATCCGAGATCTGATTGTACTTAGGTCTAAGAGCTTTTTGACCGGGGTTTCTGTTTCTGAATGGGGGCGGATAGCTGTTGATTGGGCTTAAAACAGCTCTGTTTGCTGTAATTGTCAGTTTAATTATCTTGTTTACTTTAATTGTGGTTATTGAGCGTTTGTTCCTAATATGTTCTTGCGGATCATAGTTTTGCCCTATGAATTAGACTATAATGAAGTCTATTAATCCGTGAATTAAGAATTTTGGGTTTTGGGAATGATCTTTAAAAATATGAAATTGAGTATTCTCTTTTTCACTGTAGGTTTATTTGTTTTAACTTGCGGTTCTATTGCTGCGCGCGCAAATGCGGCTCTTGACCAAGTTGCTGTTTCCTTAAATCAAGGGAAATACAAAGATGTCGTGAGCTCTGTAAGCAAGATTATTGCTTCTAAATCCAGCGCTGATGTGGTTGCACAGGCTTTGTTGTACCGTGGTATTGCTTATCGTAATCAGGGAAAAGTTGCTCAAGCAATTGCTGATTTCTCTAATGCGGAGTGGGTACGTAAGTTAAAGGGGCCTTCGTTGCGCCGTCTCTATGCGGAGCGTGCACTTGCTTATGATGCTGTTGGCCAGAAGACTTTGGCTGCTAAAGACCGGCAATTAGCGGGATCTAAGAATATTGAACTAGCGCAACGTGCTTCTGCAAAAAACGGTATTACTTTTCGTAATAATGGAGTTAAGCAAACCTCTGTTGAAGCGTCTAAATCAACAACCCAAGAACTGTTTGGAGGTCTGCAAAATCTTTTTGGGTTTAATAATAACAAACCAGAACAAAAGATTGTTGTTAAGAAGCCTGCTGCTAAACAGGGCGTTGATGTAAATGACGGATCTGGTTTTAGAGAAATTCCGACATTGGATTCTGCAGAATCTAAGAAAAACGCTAAAAAACTACAGACAGCAGCTCTTCCTCCGAAGCAAGGGCAAGATGCTTTATCTAAGAATGGTGTGCCTTCTAATAGTGCATGGGCGGCTAAGCGTGCTGATGAAATTAAGGCAAATAATATTCAGGCTCAGCAAAAGCTTAAAAAAGTGAATGGTATAACAACGAGCTCTCCGGTTAAGTTAACCCCTAAAAAACTTAAAGAACCTGAAAATACAAATGTTGTTGGAAATTTCTTCAATAATATCTTTGGGGGTGGACCTAAGAAAGAAGCTGCTCCAATTAATCCAGGTGATGATGTAATTGTTGCTGAGCAAGTTGTTCAAACACCGGATGTAAAAGAAGCTGCTATTAAAGCCAGGAAACCAGCGGTTGCAAGAAAAGCCGTTCAGAAAAAGCCTTTGAAAAAAGCCGTAGCCGTTAAAAACCAAGCTCGAACAAGGGTTGCTGCAGTTAGTAAAAAGCCGGCTGCACCTCAAACCAGGTCTTTATATCACATTCAATTAGGGGCATTTGGTGAAGCTGGTGCAGCAGATAAATTTGTTAGTCGATTGAATTCCAAGTATAAAACCCTGGTTGGGAATAAGACAGCTATGGTTGTTGAAACTGATATGGGGAATTCTCGGCGGCAATATCAAGTTTTCCTTGGCCCTTATCGGAGCCGTGAAAAGGGAAAAAAGACCTGTGGAGTTTTAACGCGCCCAGGTATGGGGTGTTCACCGGTTGAATAATTTTTTATGATAGATTGCTTGATTTATGATAAGGAATACACACATAATTAAAGTAGAGAGTTTATCTTAGCCTCTTGCTCTATCTTATTTGAATTATTTTTAATTTTGTGTTTGGGATGATGACAAAGAAAACGAATAAAAAAAATCAAAACCAAACAAAAACTGAAGATGATGCAGCTTCTTCTGGTAGTCTTGCGCAATTAACTCAGCAGCCTGATGATGGCAAAAGCAGTCGCTTTGGTGCGCAACTACGAAATTCGTTTCTGACAGGACTTATCATTGTTGGGCCGGTTGGTATTACTGCCTACATGGTATATTCATTTGTGAACTTTATTGATTCATGGGTGAAACCATATGTCCCTGAACAATATAATCCTGAGACCTACCTACCATTTTCTATTCCTGGTTTGGGTCTGATCTTTGCTATTTTCATTATCATGGTGATTGGCGCCACAACTGCGAATTTGTTTGGTCGGTCGCTGGTGAGTTATGGTGAAAGTGTTCTTGATAGGATGCCGGTTGTTCGTAATCTTTACCGTGCCATCAAGCAAATATTTGAGACGGTTCTTTCTCAAAGTGGCAATAGTTTCCAAAACGTTGGGATTATTGAATATCCGAGAAAAGGTCTTTATGCGATTGTGTTTGTCTCAACTGAGACATCTGGTGAAATTGCGGACCTATGTTCTAATGGCGAACCTATGCTGAGTGTATTTCTGCCGACCACTCCAAACCCAACATCCGGTTACTTGCTATTTGTGCCAGCCAAAGATGTTCAGATCCTTCATATGTCAGTTGAAGAAGGTGCGAAGCTTGTTATTTCAGCCGGTCTTGTTGTTCCTGAACAAAAGGCTGCTGAATTGATTGCTGAACACGCTGAATAAGTTCGTGGTTCCAAGTTGCTGGCGTAACATTGATATAACTATCCGGCTCTAAAGAGCTTGATTGCTTCATCACATTCAAACAAGTTAATTAGCTTTCTTAAAGCTTTGCCGCGTTCGCTGGTGAGATCAGGA
>CAXIDO010000037.1:0-10152 GCA_964022745.1 uncultured Methyloligella sp.
CTATAATTATAGCTATTAATAAAGCCCACCCATAGTCTTTCCACCACTTCTTAATCTGATCCAGCTGTTCTTTTGGTGTTAAACCATCTTGACTAGGCGTATCAACACCCGCCAAAACCTGACCGCGCAAGCCTGCAACCCGCACCATATAGAACTCATCCAGGTTGGATGCAGAAATCGATAAAAACCTTAAGCGCTCAAAGGCTGGGTGAGACATGTTCCCAGCTTCCTCCAAAACACGCTTATTAAACTCCAACCATGAAAGCTCACGATTAAAAAACCGGTCAGGACCAGTTAGGTTATTATTGACAGCTTGTTCCATTCAATGCGCTCATAATCTAAAATTGAAGTTAAAAGTACGGCTTAAGAGTTAAAATCCCCCAAAAAATTCAAAGAAATAAGGGTAAACTCTAACTTCAATAATTTATAGCAGAATACCTCATACTAAATATGACAGTCCAAATGATATCAAAACAAGAAATCTTTGCTAACTCTTGATGAAGAATAAAGTAAATAAAAAATTCAGCTGTTGGCCCGTAAAATTTCCCCGACAAATTGACGGGTTAATTTACGCCCGTTAGCAAGAGCGGCTTTATCAATCATTTCAACCGCAAGACCAACCCCCTCAAAGGAGCGTTCCATGCGAGGAAGAATGTACTCAATTAATTGAGGCGTCACTTCAAGCTGACGATCTTCAAATTGCTTCAAAAGCATAAATCGCAAGAGCATATCATCCGGCGCATTAATGCTAACAACAGCAAGCGCACGAATACGAGATCTTAAATCCGGCAATTCAATATTAATTTGCCCCGGCCCAGCAACAGACGTAAATAATAAATGAAACTCTTTTTCTTTTGCTAAATTAATCAAATGAAAAAGAGCATGCTCGTCCCTGATACCTTCATCCAAATCTTCAACAACCATTGAGGGCAATTGATCATCGCTAGAAGCTTGGTTAGCACTTGTTAAGTCATCACTTGTAAAATCTACAGCTTTTAAAAACTTTGCACCAGACGCCATTTGCCACACGTGCGCTAAGTGACTTTTCCCAGACCCAACGGGCCCCTGCAAAAACATACAAGGCCCAGGCCAATTCGGCCATTGATCGATTAACTCTATTGCGGCTCGATTGGAATTCGAGACAAAGAAATCTTCAAGTCCAAGGGCTGGTCGATGTTGAAAGTCCAAAGTTAATTGCGGCGATGATAATGCAGAACCATGAGCAGCCTGCAAATCTACCTCATTTTTTTTCGTCATATACGAAACATCTACCCACTAAATAAAATTACTAACTACATTAAGTTACTTTTTACCGTGATAAAGCTCGCTATCCATATAGCGCTCTAACCCAAACCGAACCAGAACACCTATAATCGCAGCAAGAGGCACAGCCACAAGCATACCAACAAAGCCCATCAAATAACCAAACACAAATAAGGCAAAGATCAGCCAAACAGGGTGCAAGTTTACCTGATCTCCTACAATTTTTGGCTGTAGAAAATTACCTTCAATTAACTGGCCTGTTAAAAACACACCAAAGACCATTAGAATTGAAATCCAGTCAGGCCAAAATTGCCCCAGAGCAAACCCAACAGAAAGAACCAAACCAATAGCTGAACCGATATAAGGCATAAAACTTAGAACACCAGCAATCACGCCAATTAAGAACCCATGCTTTAACCCAACCAGCATCAAACCTATTGAATAAATGCAAGCCAAAATAAAACAAACCGTAACTTGTCCGCGCATAAAACCATTTAATGTTCGATCTACTTTACGGGCCAACCCGCGCAAAGTTTCAAGGTGGTCACGCGGCAAAGTCCGGTCAACCCGCTTAACCAACATATTCCAGTCAAGCAAAAGATAGAAAGCAACAACCGGCGTGATAACAAAGAGCGAAACCATGTTCACCAACGCCAAGCTGCCATCCCACAAATGCTTGAGAAATGCCCCAAGCTTCAACGAAGAACTATCAGCAAACTGACGAACCGCTTCTTCAAAGCCAAATTCAATTGTATTTAATTCTTTGCCAAAGAACGTTTGCGAGTAGTGCCCTATAACACCCCTTAAACTTTCCATATGCCCCGGCAAAGCAATCGCTAAATCCCTTGCTTCACGAACTAAAAACGGAAGCACAGTTATGAGAAACAAAATAATGACAAGGGAAAAAACAAATAGGATAAGCAAAGTCGCAAGAAAGCGAGACATACCTAAATTAGAAAGCCTATCCGCAATTGGATTTAAAAAATAAGCAATAGCAGCACCTGCAACAAAGGGTAGCAATATTGGCCTTAGCCAAATCAACCCTGCTATCAATAAAATGCCAACAACACCCCAAAAAATAAATGCTTTTTCCCGAACAGTCATGCCCACCCTACTTTGTTTAACACATGCAAAAACGCATGCCGTTGCACTTTGAATATAGCTTTATGCCCTTATTATGAACCACTTTTTCAAAAAACCAAAAATGACATGGGGAGATTGTGGGAAAACTAGTAAAAACTAAAGAGAATGATGGCTCATCTAAAAGTCAGATAAACTTAGTTAATAACTATAGGGCGCCTATTAATTAGCCAATAAAATCCATTTATCACCATTTGGCTGCAAGTTCATTCCAACACTGGTAACTTGCCTGGCAAAAGCCTCAGCACCACCAGGATAAAGACAACTCACATCAGCCCCGCGAGCAGATAATTTCTCAATATTCAGGTCTTCAAGCCCGTCAATTTCAACAAGGCGCTTGCGAATAGATTGCCAATGGCGCAAACCACTAAACTTCACATGCATCAAAATACGCGCCCCACCAACATCTCCCTGCCACCCAGCAACAGGCGCATCTTCTTGAGTTTTTGTCTGCCAGGGCAATACTTCAACCGGCTGGCGGCGGCGAACAACTTGCGGATTGACGCGCAAGATCTTTAACCGTTGCTCAAAAAGACCAAGTGCAACCTCAGCCGCAATATCAGCAGCTCCAATCGCACTTCCTTCCGGCATCAAATAATCACTCTTATAAGCAACATCGCCAATCCCATCAAAACCAACAAGGCTAAGTCTCAATTTATTCTTCGCTTGCGAAGCCGAAAGCAAAGCAATCACAACAGGCTTGCCTTGATAAGCTTTTCGCAAACCTTCTTTAGCTGCTTTGTCTCCGCGAATAAGCGCACTTAAAACAGCATCATCAATAACAGCCAGCCGCTCACCAATCTTTATAGGAACAAGCGCATGAGATAAATCAAGTGTATTCCAACTGGAAACCCATTCATCCTGGCTCATAATCGGTTTTGATTTCCCTGCTGGCACTTCAAGCAAACCAGCATCTCCTACTGGAACAAGTGTCAACTGGTCTCCCTGTCGATCCCAGAAAGGAAGGTTGTTTTGCCTCAATAAAGCCTTCACACCTTTAGCTGAAAATTTAAAATCCATAGTCGCTAAATATTCAGTTGCTGAGTTTCTCTCATTCTGCACAGAAAGAGACGTGATAATCTTGGATAAGGTCTTATCATCAACTTTAGGTAACTTATCGTATGAATTATAAAGTGTCAGGCGCTTAAGCAGGAGAGAAAGGGCAACAGAGCGCCCATCAGCAAGCGCTGCACGCTTTGCCGCGACTGCATCTTTCGCCTCAGCCCAAACTTCAAAATTTGAAACGGTGTAAACAGGGTTATCAGAAGCTTTGTTAGCTTGCGCTTGTACAGTATCAATCAAAACCAGACCGGATAGCATTATACCAGCGATTAAGACAAAAAAACTGTCTCTAATCTTCATTCCAAATATATGCCCAAATGTAAGCCGCATAAAATTCTATCCCGCCTATTCTAGAAAACTGAATTCAATAACTCAGTCGCAAATTTACTCAGCGTTAGTCCAAAAAAACTCAATCATAATCTGAAACAGACACTAGTGTTCCTTTTTGGCATTTTTTTGTGTTACACCCCACAAAAAATCGGCGAACGTACCCACTCTTCCCCAAAAGAGCTCACTTTCTTCATGAAAAAAGACCATTCTTTAATAAAACTGGCCAAACTCAGGCGTATTTATTCAAAATCTCATAACTTTTAGGGCAAAGTCCCAATAAGAAGGCTTGATTAGCTCTATAAAATAACGCTAAGACCATGCCACAAGCTTTAGCCCCGATTTCTCATACATTCGAGATAAAACTGGATCATAGTAAGCACCAGGATTAAAGAAAGCCAAGCAGCGCATGTCAGACACACCCAAATCATCACAGCCTTCAGAAACACAAAACCAGAACGGCCTAACCTACGCTGATGCTGGTGTTGATATTGATGCTGGTAACAAGCTCGTCGATGCAATCAAACCTTTGATTAAATCCACCCACCGCTCAGGCGTGGTTGGTAATATTGGCGGCTTTGGCGGTTTGTTTGACCTAAAAGCAACTGGTCTAAAAGACCCTTTGCTCGTAGCCGCAAATGATGGTGTAGGCACCAAGTTAAAGCTCGCGATAGAAACAGGCATTCATGACACTGTCGGTATTGACCTGACTGCCATGTGCGTAAACGATCTCATCGTACAAGGCGCGGAACCACTCTTTTTCCTTGATTATTTCGCCTGCGGAAAATTAGAAAATGGTGTTGCTGAAAATGTCATCAAAGGCATCGCTGAAGGGTGCAATCAAGCTGGCTGCGCGCTCATTGGCGGTGAAACAGCTGAAATGCCTGGCATGTATGCAGAAGGTGAATATGACCTCGCAGGCTTTTCCGTGGGCGCTGTTGAGCGCAACGAACTTTTACCAAATCCAAATCTAAATGCCGGCGATAAAATCATTGCCCTTGCCTCTAATGGTGTGCATTCAAACGGTTTCTCACTTGTTCGAAAAATAGTCGATCATGTTGGCCTGAAATGGAATGATCCAGCTCCTTTTGCAAACGAGCAAACCATAGGTGAAGCCCTACTCACACCAACACGAATTTATGTAAAACCAATTCTAAAAGCCCTTAAAGAAATCGGCCACATCCATGCCCTGGCTCATATCACGGGTGGCGGCCTCATTGAAAACATCCCACGCATCCTCTCAAAAGACTTAAGCGCAGAAATTGATCTATCAAAAATCACACCACCACCTGTATTTGGCTGGCTAAAACAAGCCGGAAACGTCAGTGAAACTGAAATGATCCGCACCTTTAATTGCGGCGTTGGCATGGTTTTGATTGTAAAAGCGGAAAAAGCCGAAGAAATCACAAACCTCTTAAATGAGGACGGTGAAACCGCAACTCTCATCGGAGACATTAAAAACTCCTCAAGTGGCAGCGAACCATTTAGTACAATTAATGAGCTGGTGTTCTCATAAATGACTGAAATAACGAGAATATCTGAAAAAAAGAGTGCCAGCATGTCTAAAGTAAAAAAAACGCAAGTAGGCGTTTTGATTTCTGGTCGAGGCTCAAACATGCAAGCCCTCATCGAGGCAGCCAAAGCACCAGACTATCCAGCCGAAATCGCTCTTGTAATCTCAAATCGCCCCAAAGCAAAAGGCATTGAATTTGCTAAAGAAAACAACATCCAAGTTCAAATAATAGATCACAAGTCATTTGAAACACGCGATGAGTTTGACGAAGCTTTAAATGAAGCTTTGGCCAAAGCAAATATTGAATTGCTATGTAATGCCGGATTTAAAAGGTTATTGGGCAAAGAGTTCGTTGAAAAATGGCGCAACAAACAACTCAACATTCACCCGTCACTCTTGCCAGCTTTTAAAGGGCTCAATACCCATGAACGCGCATTAGACACAGATGTTAAAATCGCTGGTTGCACAGTACATTTTGTCCGTTTTGAAATGGATGAAGGCCCAATTGTCGCCCAAGCTGCCGTCCCGGTTCTCCAGGGAGACACACCAGAAACCCTAGGAGATAGAGTCTTAAAGGCCGAACACCAAATATACCCGGAAGCTTTGAGAAAAGTAGCTTCAGGCGAAGTGAAAATAGCTGGAGAACGTCTGGTAGAAACATCAAATCAAAGTGAGCAAGAGCCTTTATTCTCCCCTCCACTTGAAAAAAATCAAGCTGAAACACCCTAAATCAAAGGGTTTTAGCAATATAGAAAGGCATATAAATAAGATATATGCCCGAAAAAACTGGCTGATTAACCATAAATCTTATAAAAACCTTAGTGGTTTGAGCTATATCAAGACCTCTTTCAGTAACTATGTATAAGGCTTTACTCTAGACAGATCCTTAAGAGTAATGTTAGGTCCTTGAGATAATAAATTTTGATGAAAAAATGTTAGTCCATTGATGCAATGCTCTAACGAAATGCCCAAATAATTAAGGCTTTCACACGGTGTCTACTTAAAATTGTGTGTACTTAAAATTGTGATGCTTATATTGCAAGGTTAATGACAAACATTTCTATTAAAAGAAACTGTTCACTCATTGAAACCCATTTTTTTCTATCACACCTGGAAAGCCCAAATTGAGCACGTTTTTGTCACCTTTAAAGGGGCAAAATGATATATGCTCGATAAATGAACTGTAAAAAGCGTAAAGAGGTACCCATGTCCGTAGCTGACGTGCAAAAAGAAAAGTCACACGACCTAGGCGAAGAACAAAGCATTTGGTTTAAATTGACACCACTCCTAAAGGGGGCCAACCCCATGCAAGTGGTCATGCACATGTGTGAAAAATATGGGGGCGTTATTCCAATTAACCTCAAGGACCAAAAACTTTGGTTCATGAGTGATGTGGAACATTTCCGCCGTGTTCTTGTAACAAACGCTGATAATTACACCAAATATTTTGATGGCATCCGCCCTATCTTTGGCGATTCAATGATCACCGTTGACGGTAATCTCTGGCAAAATATCCGCACACCACAACAACCAGCGTTTCACCCCAAAGCATTTGATAATTACTTCCCATTTCTCGTTGAAGCCATTAACGCTAAATGCGATCGCTTCTCTGAATTAGCCAAATCAGGTGAAACAGTTGAAATGGTGGAAGAAACCTGGACACTGGCAGCAGACATGGTTTGCCGCGCTCTCTTCGATCGTAAAATGCCATTTAACCCACACTTCGTCTTTAAAGCTGTGAAAACTTACACAGATGTTTCTAGTCATAAATCAATTCGCTTAGGCCGCCAGTCAGGTGAGCTAAAAGACATCTCTGAAGTTGACCCAGCCAAAGCGGTTGAAACTTGGTTATCAGTTCCTGAAATGGTCTTAGGAGAAGATCCTTTAACAACCAGAGAACATACCCTCATGGCCATGTTAATGAACGCAAAAAATGATGAAAACATCCCTGATTTTGATGAAAACCAGGTCATTGATGAGCTAAAACAATATCTATGGGCCGGAACAGAGACAACAGCTCTAACACTAGCCTGGACATTCTACATCGCATCTCAACATGAAGATGTAAGAGAAAAAATTCTGGCTGAAGCTGAAGAAGTCTATGGCGGCAGAGAGCCTACAATCGAAGACATTCAAAAACTCACCTACACAAAGAACGTTGCTCAGGAAACATTACGTATGTTCCCACCAATTTGGGCGCTCATCCGTGTAGCTCAAGAAGATGACGTTATTGAAGGTCATGAAATTAAAGCTGGCGACAAAATGGTCATGTGTACTTATGCCGCTCACCACAGCTCAAAATATTGGAACAACCCGGAAGAATTTGACCCGGATCGCTTTTCACCAGACCGGATGAAAAGACGCGTAAAATATAGCTACCTTCCATTTGGTGCTGGCAAACGCTCTTGTATTGGCGGACAATTCTCATTCCTAGAAATTTGCTTAGCCCTTCCAACCTTGTTGAAGCGGTTCCAGCCTGAATATATCGGCGACCCGATCCAGCTAAACGCAACGGTGACACTCACACCAAAAGGTGGCCTACCGTTCCGAATTACAGAACGAAAATCATAAGCGCATATATTTTAAAAACCGCGTCTTTAAAATAAGAAATCTTAAAAAAACCATGCAATTTCACATTGCATGGTTTTTTGTCTTTTTATTTCCTCAAAAAAACTATTTTTCCCAAATAACTTTTTAAATGACAACATAAAACCTTCAAATCATTAAACTTTCAAATAGAGTCTGTTTAATAAAACGATCTAACTCATTTAATCTAAAACCCTATGTAATAGTGTGAGTATCTAAAATGCAAAGCAGTCCATTTCTTATGAACGCCATGGTCATATTAGGACAAATTTTCAAATCAATATTCCTCATCACAATGATCTTAATGGCGTTAAGCCTCTTAGGTTTTCTTGACACAAACAGTCAGGCCAAAAATGATAATTTTGAGATAAGTGAAAAGATAAAACAGATTAAGAAATCCGAAGAACAGATAAAACGCAACATCAAACTAATAGCCACGTTAGAAAACGGATTGAACGTTTATAGCTTTCAATATAAGTCAGAGCCAACCATCTATGTAGGGTTTCTAGCCCACGACCTGGCGCAAAACAGCAAGTTCAAACATCATGTCATACATATGGGAGAAGGACACTATGCCATTCATTATGAAAAGCTTGGCTTCCAGACCATCACCCTAAAATCCTGGCAACAATCAGGTGTTAATGCTTTGAAAAATTCAAAGAGCATAGCCAGCCAAAAGTAAAAAACCAGAGATTGCAAAAATGCGATGAAAACAAAAAAAGAGCTACACATAAAATATGTGCAGCTCTTTTTTAAACCTCTTTCCCTACGAAGAAGGAGTTCGGCCCTTTTCGGGCTGAAGGACATGACGCCAGGGGCGTCCGGTGCTTAGCACCGCCTCTCGGAGGCCCAACCGCCTTCAGCGGTGGAATAGCCGTGAGAGAGAAAAGAAGCATTTCATTGAATTCATCAAAAAAAGAAATGCTTTAGCCAACAATTTCTTCGTCAGTAAAGTTCAACGCAATTTCAATCGCTGCATTTTCAGCACTGTCTGAACCGTGCGCAGTATTACGTTCAATATTTTCAGCAAATTCCTTACGAATGGTACCCGGAGCTGCTTCTTCTGGGTTTGTTGCACCCATAACTTCGCGGTTCTTAGCAATCGCATCTTCACCTTCAAGAACCTGAACAACAATCGGTCCTGATGTCATGAAAGAAACAAGTTCACCATAGAACGGACGCTCTTTATGCACTTCATAAAACTTCTGAGCTTGTGCCTCAGTCCAGCGAACGCGCTTTTGCGCCACAACACGCAAACCAGCGTCTTCTAATTTTGCAATCACCTTGCCAGTAATATTGCGTGCAGTTGCATCAGGTTTAACAATAGAAAGTGTTCTCTCAACAGCCATAACGACCCCTTATAAATTTTACTAGATTGAGGCGCTTATAGCCCCGTAAACGCTATAGTACAAGGCTCATTTGCAGCAAAATGCAATTTATTTTCACAAAGGCTTTTTCAAAGGATACATAAAGAACGGCAACCAACGGTCAGCCATTGTTTCAGATAAAATATGCCCCACATGATTTGCACCCATTTTTTCATAAAAATCACTCGCATATGGGTCAGCTATAATAAATAAGCTTTCTGCATTCAAAAGTTGCGAACTGGATACAGCCCATTGAAACAAAGCCCGTCCCACGCCTTTTTGAAACATAGCAGGGTCGATGAATAATTTAAGCAATTCAATTCCTCTAACAGGCGCCTGATCGTTAAGGGGCAATATTGCAGCTATTTGAGCCACACCTACAAATTTCCCCTGATCAACGGCAATAGATACCAAGCTCTGTTCCAGATCTTGAGGCTGAAAGCTCAACTCTTGCTCACAAGACAGCATGAATGCCTCATCATATCCCCAAGATGCTTTAGAGCGATAACAAAGCTCAGAGAGTTCCTGAAGGTCTGAAAGTGTGGCAGAGCGTAGTTGCATGAAGAAAATTAAATTGAAAATTAAAAACCAATGTAAATCGTTTAAGAGCCCATACGCAGTCGTCCACGACGAACAACCCAGCGCGTTAATGATTGTAAAGCTTGGTTCATACCCTCATTTAAAGCGTCAACACCATCTCCAACCACACGAGTTTTAGAGGGCAGAGAAACCTTAAAGCTACGGCTTGCATACACTTTTCCGCTTGCAACATGAATAAGCTTAGCAAAAATCATAATATTAGCCGTCGCACGCTCCCCTTCAACATCAACTTGAAACGCTTCAATTGTTGTCGACAAGGTTACATCACCGCTAATACGATCACTACCATCGCTA
>CAXIDO010000038.1:0-10130 GCA_964022745.1 uncultured Methyloligella sp.
GCGCTATTCTTAAATCGCCAAACTAAAGCTTATACAGCTAAAAAATAAGATCACAGAAAAGGGAAAAAAAGAAAAACCCCTCATCGTTAAAGAGGCTGATGATAAATTATGGAGTGAAGTCAGAGGCTCACGGCGTTCCCTCGAAGTCGAAGCCTATATTCATAAATTTCCAAGAGGTAAATATATTGCTGAAGCACGGCGGATTTTGGAACTACTGAGGCACGCAGAATACCGCGAATATTCTCGGATCAAAGCGTTAGAAGAAAAAGAAGTGGCAGTGGTAACGCCAAAAGAAATAAAGAAACCCAAAACGCGCTCCTACCAACATGGAGAAAGATTGCAAGAATGCGGCGAATGCCCCAAAATGGTCGTTTTACCAACCGGCCAATTCTCCATGGGCTGGAAAGATAAAAGAAAAGGGCAGCATCAATACGCCTTGCCTATACGTAAAGTGAATATTAACCACCAAATTGCAATCGGTGTACATGAAATCACTATCAAGCAATATGATGCCTTCATCAAACAATCAGGTCATGATCCAGGTAGCCTTTGTTGGACCAATGAAAAAGGGCGCGGTAAATATAGGAAATTCCGCAACTATCAAAAAAACGGCCTGCCCTACAAGTTGAATTACCCGGCAACATGTGTGAGCTGGTATGACGCCAAAGAATATGTGAAGTGGCTCAACAGGCAAATCCCAAGCGGAGGTTATAGATTGCCAACAGAAGCTGAATGGGAGTTCGCCGCAAGGGCAGGGCGTCAAAGAAATTGGCACTATGGAAATAACGAGAGTTTCTTGTGCCAATTTTCTAATCACGCAGCTGCTGAAACCAAAGTGAAATGGCGCAATAAAAAATGTAATGACGGTGTAAAAGTTCTCTCTAAAGTCGGTGGGTTTAAAGCAAACCCATGGGGCGTTTATGACATGTATGGCAATGTGGGCGAGTGGACAGAAGATTGCGTCCATTATGATTACAAAGGCGCTCCTACAAATGGAGATGCTTGGATAATCTCAAACAATCGAAATCACGGCTCATGTGCAAACCGCATCCACCGTGGCGGCAGTTGGCTACAAAGCGGTCCATCAGTGACATCATGGAATAGACAATTCACAAAACCAACAGATAGAACAATCACCTTAGGCTTTAGGGTGGTAAAAGACTTGCAATAAGCTAGGTTTAAAATATAAAAGTTGGGCATCAGGCCTAAAAGTTCAAAAGAATAGGCTTTAACTTTGAGAGAGCTTCCTTTGAACAACCTAAACAACTGGAAAACCCGCCAAAAACCAGAACCTGCAGAACTGAACGGCAAGTTCGTTCAGCTAACTCATTATAATTTTGACGAGCACATTGCCAGTTTGTGGGAAGCTCTTGGCGGTGAGAAGACCAATGAGCTTATTCGTTTTTTTCCAAATGGCCCATTTGAAAATTCAACTGACTTTGGGACTTGGCTAAAAGAAATAAATGAGACTAAAGAGTTTCACACGATGATCATATCATCAGTGAAAACAAAAGAAGTTCTCGGCATGGCCAGCTATATGAGGTGCTCCCCTAAAAACGGTTCAGTGGAAATAGGTGCAATTGCACACGGAGCGAAAATGGCTCGCTCAACCCTTGCGACAGAAGCTCATTTTATACTCGCAAAATACGTTTTTGAAGCGTTAGGCTATCGTCGCTATGAGTGGAAATTGAACAATGAAAACAAGCCATCCCATAAAGCCGCCAAAAGGTTGGGGTTTTCCTTCGAAGGTGTATTCCGCCAACATATGGTCGTAAAAGGGAAAAACAGAGACACAGCATGGTATTCAATGTTAGATAATGAGTGGCCACTTATCAAAACGGCTTTTGAAAGCTGGTTAGATCAAAGCAATTTTGATAAATCAGGGAAACAAATAAAATCACTCATTCAAATAAGAAATAAACTCGCAGTTGAAAATTAAATGAAGTATTTGCTGAAATGTTTTCCTATCATAAAATGATAGAAATGTTACTCTAACAGCATGAAAAGAAACAGGAAATAATTAATTGAGTAATAAAAAATCAGATACATCCGCCTTTATAGCAGCTGGGCTCATCATGTTGTTTGTGTTTCTAGGGGTCTACTTTCTTCCGCCTTTGATGAAGCAACTGGCTGAGTACAATGAATGGTTAGCCTATGGAATAGGGTTTGCTTTTATCATTAGTTTTGTGTTGATTTTCTGGGTACGCAGTTTGTTTCAAAAAAGTCAGCAAAAAAGCGACGATTAAAATTATTTTCGCCTTTAATCTGCGACATATTGACGGCCCAAGTCATGTTGCTTATGGTTGAAATTCATTCAGTTTCTGGGGCGAAACTCTCTATATTTTGTCAAAAAATATTAAATTTACTTACTCAAATTTACATTTACTTATTCAAATTTAGAATGACATCAACCGCAAAAGATGAAGCCATCTACAATGGATCAGTTGATGATTATTTCAAGGAGCAAAAATGAAAAAAATTTATGAAACAGCTGAAAGTGCTCTTGAGGGCCTGCTGTTTGATGGAATGTTTATCGCTGCAGGTGGCTTTGGCTTATGCGGAATACCGGAAAATTTAATTGAGGCTATTAAAACGGCTGGCACAAAAGACCTTACCTTTGCGTCAAACAATGCGGGCGTGGATGATTTTGGTATTGGTATATTGCTGCAAACACGTCAGGTTAAAAAGATGATTTCATCTTACGTTGGTGAAAATGCTGAATTTATGCGCCAATACCTCTCTGGTGAGCTTGAATTGGAATTTGCCCCTCAAGGAACATTAGCTGAGCGGATGCGCTCGGGTGGTTGCGGCATTCCTGGTTTCTATACCAAAACCGGTGTTGGCACAGTCATCGCTGAAGGCAAAGAGCATAAAGAATTCAACGGTGAAACATACATCTTAGAAGAAGGAATTTTCGCGGATCTCTCTATCGTGAAAGCATGGAAAGCCGATGAAACTGGAAATTTAATCTTCAGAAAAACGGCCAGGAACTTTAACCCACCAGCAGCTATGTGTGGTAAGGTTTGTATTGCCGAAGTTGAAGAAATTGTCCCAACCGGAAGCCTCGATCCGGATCATATTCACCTACCCGGTATTTATGTGAACCGCCTGATTAAAGGTGATCATGAAAAACGGATTGAACAACGCACAACACGCGCGGCTTAAAGGAGAATTCATATGTGGGATCGCAATCAAATGGCCGAACGGGCCGCACAAGAATTAGAAGATGGCTGGTACGTGAACTTAGGGATAGGTATTCCAACTTTGGTCTCAAACTACATCCCTGAGGGGATCGAAGTGACGCTCCAATCTGAAAATGGCATGCTTGGCATGGGCCCATTTCCAACAGATGATGAAGTAGACGCTGATTTGATCAATGCTGGTAAGCAAACGATTACAGAGCTACCGCAAACAGCATATTTTGACAGCTCTCAAAGCTTCGGGATGATACGTGGTGGAAAGATCGCTATGGCGATACTCGGCGCTATGGAAGTTGATGAAAAAGGTGACCTGGCTAACTGGATGATCCCTGGCAAGCTCGTCAAAGGCATGGGCGGCGCGATGGATCTGGTAGCTGGCGTTGGCCGTGTTGTTGTAGTGATGGATCACACCAACAAAAAAGGTGAGAGTAAATTACTCAAATCATGCACATTGCCACTAACAGGCAAAAGTGTTGTTGATCGCATCATCACCAACCTTGGTGTGTTTGATGTGGTTGAAGGTGGTTTAAAACTCATCGAACTAGCTGATGGCGTCACTGAAGAGGAAGTAAAAACCTCAACAGAAGCCACGCTTGTCTAGCGCGGTTGTTTTGCGGATGCTTGTGGGCATCTGAAGCCCAGAGAAGTGGGCAACTGAAACGCCACTATTAGCGCGGTTGTTGGTGGGCAACTGAAGCGCCACCATTAGCGCGGTTGCTGGTGGGCAACTGAAGCGCCACCATAAGAAACAATAGCCGTGAGAGAATACAACCCCCCGCTAGTTGAAAAACTAGTGGGGTTTTTCGATTTAGTACCGTCGTTTACGTCCATAAACACGCTTGGAATATCTCTTACCTCTATATTTACGCAAACGTTTCTTATAAGTCCGCTTTGCTTTTTTCGCGGACTTACCACCATAAAGTTGTCTGTAAGTTAAGCCACCAATAATCGTCTTGGGGTCTTTATGGCTAAAGTCCTCATAGAGCATGTTCATAAGAGCAATAGGGACAGATTTAAATGGTTTCTTCGGCACAATGTGTACGATCTTATAGCCACGCGCCTTTAAAGCGGAAAGTAATCGAGGCAGGGCTGCTGCCGTTGCCGGCTTAATATCGTGTAATAACAAAATACCCTTGCCGCGCCGTCTAAGCTGAGAAAGAGTGTTTCGTATAATCCGAGCGGGGCTATATCCGTTTGTATCCCCTGGCACTATATCAACTGAGAAATTCGCAATATGGCGATCGCTCAAATAGTCATTCATTTCCTTATAGTCATGCAGCCCTGGGAACCGAAAAAATGGAGCGATTGGGCGCCCCGTAGCCGATTGGACATCTTTAAAGCCCCGCTCGATTTGAAAACGAGAATAAGGAAAATAATGATGGCGTAAATCTCTAGGGTGGCTATGGGTATGTGCTCCTACAGTATGTCCTTCACGTGCAACTCTTTGAATGATCTGCGGATAAGCCTTCGCCATTTTACCAACAGCAAAAAAGGTGGCTTTCGTACAATGACGCTTTAAAGTCCGAAGAATACTTTTCGTCACAGAAGGCAAGGGGCCATCATCAAATGTGATAACAACTTCCTTGTGCTTGAGAGGGAGGAGTTGGTCTTTAAATTGAACACGCCCATAGCGAGGGCCAGTACTCGTATCAATTTCAAGGATACGTGAAACACCAATCCCCCCTTTATTAAGGCAAGTCTCTCCACGAACTGAGTTAGCTGCATAAGAATGTTGAGAGAGGAGTAGTGAATGAAATAAAAATGTCCCCAAACAGATGGACATAAATGAAACAGACTTGTCGAAACGAAAACGCAAAAACACTGGATATGCCCCCTGTAAAGATCTATCGCTTGCTAGTGTTTCAACTTTTAAAACACAACAAGAAATAGAGTATGAGGGGGTATAATAACTGTATCAATCAAGAGAAAAGAAGCATAATGTGAAGAAGAATCTAAAAAATAATGTCCCAGTGCATTAATCATCCAGTTAACACTGTCATACTAACAAAAATTCCTTTAGATACTTATGAGTTAGCGATTTTCTTATTTAGATAAAGAATGACTTTTGAATGTGTGGAAAAAGCTAAATTTATAAGTCTAAGGCCTGAATGACAAAAATATAAGAAAAAACGTTTTTTAAGGAGCGCATGGCAATGAGCAAGCATCAAAGCATAGATGAGTTAGGCCAAAGCGACAAAGAAGAGATTAGTAAAACTCTGATCAAGGAGGTTATCTCTTCCATTAAAGCGGATGATGTTAAATCACTTTTAAAACTTGTCGGAGAATTACACTCTTCCGATCTTGCTGACTTGATTGAGAACTTACCTGCCAAAAAGCGCAACAAATTCATTTCCCTATTAGGCGATGACTTTAATCTCGATACATATGCTGAACTTGAAGAGCCAGTGCGGACAAAAATTGTTGAGGATATGCCCAACGATGAAGTCGCCGACGTTATTCGACAGCTAGAAACAGATGACGCTGTTTACTTAATCGAAGATCTGGAAGAGGAAGAGCAAAGCAAAATCCTCGAGCAAATCCCTGAAATTGAGCGAGCACCGTTAGAGCGATCTTTAGAATACCCGGAAGATAGTGCCGGCCGCCTGATGCAGGCTGAGTTCATCGCGGTTCCACCATTTTGGTCGGTTGGGCAAACCATAGATTACATGCGCGAGACAACAGATCTTCCAAATATTTTTTCAGAGATCTATGTCATTAATCCGGATTTTCACTTGCTTGGTATCATCACCCTGGACCGTTTGCTTCGGACCGGACGCCCCATTTCTGTGAGCGACATCATGGACACAAGCCACCATGAAATCGATGCTAATCTAGACCAGGAAGAAGTGGCGCGGCAATTTGAGCGTTATAATTTATTTTCAATGCCTGTGGTTGATCAAGACAGACGTTTGTTAGGTGTTGTCATGATTGATGACATCGTTGATGTGATCAACGAGGAGGCTGAAGAAGACATTCACCGCCTGGGTGGTGTTGGTGATGAAGCACTGACAGATACTGTCCTCAATATTGCCAAAAGTCGCTTTACCTGGCTGGCAATCAATCTTTTTACCGCGATCCTTGCCTCCATCGTAATTAATATGTTCGATGCCACCATCAATGAAAAAGTCGCCCTCGCAGTTTTGATGACCGTGGTCGCCTCAATGGGCGGTAACGCTGCTGTTCAAACAATGACCGTATCAGTACGAGCCCTCGCCACGAAAGAGCTAACGCCAGTGAATGCTTTGCGCATTGTATCTAGGGAGGGCATGGTTGGTGTTTTAAATGGGATCTTGTTCGCAATTGTCACCGGCCTGGTGACACTGGTCTGGTTTCAAAGCACTGGGCTTGCTGTCATCATGGGGGTCGCGATGATTTTTAACATGATCATCGCAGGCCTCTCAGGCATTCTAATTCCAATTTTCTTAGAGCGCCTAAAAATCGACCCCGCTGTCGCCTCCAGCGTTTTTGTGACAACAGTCACAGACGTCGTCGGCTTCTTTAGTTTCTTAGGCTTAGCAGCAATGTTCTTAGTTTAATTTTAAAACCAGTATCCATGAGGGTTTCTGATGAAATATAAAATTGGTTTGTTTTTTGTTTTCCTAAGTTTATGTAGTCCTACCGTCGTGTTTTCAAAAAACATTGATTATAAATCAAAGCTAAGCATTTATCAGTTTGCAGTCTTTTCAATAAGTGATCAAAAACAACTTTCACTAAAACAGGTAAAAGCAAAAATTGCAGCAAGTCTTTCAGAGGCTAGAATTGTTCAAAAATATTCTAAAGAAAATCTAAAACCTGAAGTCTTACTCGATTTAATCAATCAAGAAGGCTTAAAGAAATATCGTCCGCAAACTTTAAGAGAATTAAAATATTTTGGCCGAGGGCTAACGACTGGCGAAGCAGAAAAATTGCAGAAAAGCAATGAAGTGCTCATTGTGACATTCTTTGTACCTAAAAAATATGGAATGAGTTTTCACAAAAAAACTCTGAACTTCATGGCTGAGCTAGGGCAAGGTTGTTCATGTGTTCTATGGGATGAAACTACAAGAGAAACATATGGAGTGACTGCCTGGAAGGAAAGACGGTTAGCATATTGGGAAAATGCTTTACCAATCTCCAGGTTCCACACCGTCGTACATTTTTATAAATCTGGAAACAAAGGTCTAGCAAGAGCTGTCTCTTTGGGGATGGGTAAATTCGGGCTGCCGGATGTTGTCATCAATGATATGACCGTTTCAGCCGGTAAGACTATGGTGAGCTTAATCAATGTCATTACTCAAGCCATGGTCGAAAATAAAGAGCTTTCTTTAAGGGGGGAGATGGTTCTTCAAATAGATCAAATGCAGCATAAGCAGGAACAGAAATTATTATTCTCAGGCTTAAAGAAAAACCGAAGAGAAAAAGTTCTCATTAGGCTGGCTCCTTTAAAGAAAAATGATCCAGGAGATCCAAATAATCTAATTTTGGAAGTTCGGTTCGATCACGTAAGTGGAAAAAATCTACAAGAGAAACAAGGCAAATTAGTATCCGATGTTTTCGGTAGTGAAGACAAAGTCTCTTTAGTGAAACATAATCAGGCAATAAAAATAGCCAGTCAAAATGCCCGCAAAAAACTCCCGAAACTAAGACAAGAGGTTTTGGATCAATTCCAATCAACTGGGGGTGGTTACTTATTGTTAAAAGGACCATTTAAAACACCACAAGGCGGCAATGAGTGGATGTGGGTAGAAGTTATTAAATGGGAAAATAAACAAATCAGTGGATTTCTAAAAAACGAACCCCGTTTAATACCGAACTTAAAAGAGGGCGCAGAAGTAACAATCAAAGAAGATGATGTCTTTGACTATATAAGAGTTAAAGCAGACGGAACCTCTGAGGGAAATGAAACAGGAAAACTGATTTTAAAATACCAGAAATCACAGTATTAAAAAACAAGGCGTCCTGTCATCAACCCCGCCAAAGCGCCGTTTTTGGATAAAACTGTGACCAGGCAAACCAAAATGCCTGGTGGCTGCCAAGATCAGAACCATCTGTCGAGACAGCTTTAATGCCGCCTGCGTCAAGTTCTAAACGCACATTTTCAAAAGTAATAGCTTCACCTTTGCTCAATGCTACAAAAGCTTTGCTACGTTGAAATGCCACAGGCTTGCCAGATGCGGTGATGACACCAATAATATCCTCATGAACGGGTAGCCGAGGATCAACATTACCAACCGGGAATATCGGGCCATTAGCATCTCTGTTATTGCGAAAATCAAAATCACGACCAAGCGCCAACTCTTCAACTAAAACGGTGGTTTTGGGGTGAGCCTTTTTCCATGTGCCCCAGTCAGTTGTCACAACGCTGGCTTGCTTTAGCTGCACGTTTTTCGCAGCTAAAGGACCGGTGACCGCATGGCCTTTAAACGTATCAAACACTGAATAAGTCTCAACGTCATACATCACTTTATTCGATCTGATTAATAGGCCTGAAGTGCGCAATATTGGCCGTTTAACACCGCTAGGCACACGGTCAGTAAAATAGGCTTGGGCTGCCCCGCACAAAGTACAGTAAGGAATGCCAAGATGACGTCCGCCTAATGTGTCATTCACCATCTCGCGCACTTCCATAATGCGGCGAGGATAAGCCCTGAACTCTCCATTGATCTCAATACCAAAAACAATATCCTCGTCCTTCAGCCAAGAGGCCTCGTTCGCAGTAGAAACTTTCGGGTTATCAGCTGCGGGGATGCAATTGCATTCATCATCTGTTTTATTGTAAGCGCGGTCATCAATCAGCACACCGCCCCAAGAGACGTGCCGCCAGTCGATGTCGCCTTTTACAAAAATCTTATCCCAGCCAGGCACAACACTTGTGAAAATTGCGCGCTTTGCAACTAAGTAATCGGGCGGTGCTGGTATATCCCAGGCAATGAGATGGTCTGTCGTCACGCCCCATGAATTTGATTTTGGCACAGTCTTACCCAGCAACTTGGAAGCAGCATCTGTAAGAGCATCGTTCAATTGTTGCCCGGCAGTAAAGCGCATCAAATCACTGATAATCCAAACAAGCCGCGGGTCCTTTGAATTTACAATTGTATCAAGGGCAATGCCTTGGTCTCTTCCCCAGGTCGACTGCTTAATACCCTCAATAAAGGCTACTTGCACAGCAGATTGTAGGTCCTTGGATAGCGGACCTTTGGGGATAGCTGGTGGCCGACCAAATTCCTTAATCACATAATCTGGAACAGTCGCAGCCTCTTTTGCTTGCAGTCCATCAGCCTTTATGGCATCGAGCCAAAAGAAGGCAACAAGCACCATCGGTGCAATCAATAAAATGCGAAAGTGAGAGCTAAGTGCAGAAACCATAACAGAACCTTTCAAATATCTGTTCCATCCAAACAGACACAGGCACCTAAAAAGAGCACCCACGCCACCAGCAACACACAGCAAAAATCAGCCGTGACCCCAGTGCCAAAACACCAAGCGCTAGATACAGACATTCTCAATCTCATCTCAATAAGTTGCAAATCACAACACATCAGCATTTTGTGAACGGGGGCAGGGAGTGCTACTGTGAGCACGGTCATATCGCAATCACTAAAGATGTTGTGGGGTTCTTTAGTTTTTTAGAATTTGAAGCTTCAAACTGCTTAGGACACAATAGAAGCTAAAGATTAATGGCAGTCAGATGGAGTGCTTTTGACCCACAGGAGATGGCTTGTTAATTAAAAAATCCAATCAAAATCTCACTATTTCGAAAGTAATGCGGCTCCCATCGTTTCATTCTGCAAAGCTTTAAGAGTTGTTCGCTTCAGCCCAAGCTTTTCATAATTCACGACATAGAAGCCTTCACTCGTCATGCGCACTGCGTGCTTGAAGTCTTCCTGTTTTAGAAGATCCTGTGCCATCACACCAATATGATAAACCTCATCCCAGATATATCTGAACGAA
>CAXIDO010000039.1:0-10108 GCA_964022745.1 uncultured Methyloligella sp.
CATTCCATACCAGAATTTGCCGCACACTCTAGGAAGTAGATTTTATTAGTACGTGGGAAACGTTTTAGGTCTTCCATTGTGAAGACAAGCGGTTTGTCGACTAAGCCATTGATCATCAGGCGGTGTTCTGTTGGGTCAACTTCAGCGATGCCGGCATGGTGACGCTCAAAGCAAAGACCGTTGGGCGTGATGATGCCATCTAATTCATGAAGGGGCGTGAAGTTAATGGAACTTTCTGGGGAGGCGGTTAGCCAGGGAACGCTTCTACGAATGACATTTTTTTCATATTCAGATGGTTTGCCATAGGGGTTGGCATCACCACCTTCTCCTAGAATCTGGTTCCAGTCTTGTTTGGTTGTGATTGGGTTTTCTTTTGTTTCTTTTTCTAAAGCTTGTGCGGCTGTAGTTGCTCCTGCAGTCACTGTAGCACTTGCTGCCAAGGTTACTCCACCTGCGGCTGCTGACTTTAGCAGCGCTCTGCGGCTTAGCTCTGGTTTGTTAAGCTTCGTTGTCATAGCACTCCTCCTTGAAGATGCTTGCATGCGTAAATTTGCATATATTAAGATAAATAAAAAACTATATCTTCGGTGTTTTTTACATACCGAGTACTTTTATTCCGTCGTTCGCTTTGACTTGAACAGGTGTGTGATTGGCGAGATATTTTTCAATCACATCCCAGATTGGAGGCCCTTGTGTATCTTTATTTACACTGGCCCAACCGGCGACCACATATTCTTTTTTCATATCAATGGGTGTGTTGGTTTTAATTTCTGTCATGTTGGTGATGCGTTCACCAATTTTTTTCTTAGGATTAATTGTGTAACCAAGGCCGCCAACACGTACCATATCACCGCCTTGTTGATAGTATGGATCTGGGTTGAAGAGGTTATCTGCAACATCTTCAAAAATGTCTTTTAGTTGCTTACCAGTCATGTTGGTTCTATAGGCGGCCGGGTAGGTCATCGCGCAGACATTGTGAATGTCTTCAACAGTAATTTTTTGACCAGGTAATAAACTTGGTCCCCAACGGAAGCCCGGTGATAGTGCAATTTCGGCGTCTCGCTCTTCTAAAAGAGCATCGCAGATAAGGTCATCGACTGTGCCGTTGAAATTACCTCTGCGATAAAGCAGGCCATCAGCTTGACCAACAACGCGGTTCAATTCTTTCTCATAGGGGCTGCGTACTTTGCTGACCAAAGACGTCATATCTTTATCTGGTGTGATGACATCAGAGAAAATTGGAATAAGACGGAATTTAAAACCTTTGACGCCCGTTTTATCAACATCCAGATCTAGTCTTGAGATGAACTTGCCGTTTGAGCCACTGGCAACAAGTAATGTGTTGCCAACTTTTAACGGCTCTGGCATTGCGTCGTGGGTGTGTCCGCAAAGAATGACATCAATGCCTTTTACGCGGCTTGCAACTTTTCTATCAACGTCAAAGCCATTATGAGAGAGGAGAACAACCAGGTTCGCGCCTTTATCTCGGGCGCTTTGTACTTGCTTTTTGATTTCATCTTCACGAATGCCGAAAGACCAATTTGGTATCATCCAACGAGGGTTGGCAATCGGGGTATATGGAAATGCCTGACCGATTACAGCGATTTTAGCGCCGCCTCTTTCGAACATTTTAACCGCATCAAATGCTGGTTCTTCCCATTCATTGTTAAAAATATTTGCGCCCAGGAAGGCAAAGGGTAAGTTATCTACAATTTCCTGAACTCTTTCTTCGCCAAGTGTGAATTCCCAATGGCCTGTCATGGCATCTGGTTTTAGTGCATTCATTACTTCAACCATA
Organism: uncultured Methyloligella sp.; assembly: GCA_964022745.1. GTDB lineage: Bacteria > Pseudomonadota > Alphaproteobacteria > Rhizobiales > HXMU1428-3 > HXMU1428-3. Next base: position 1,799 of record CAXIDO010000039.1, read on the forward strand.
TCAGCGCCTTTTGTTTGAAGGGCTGTGTAACTTCCATGCCAGGTGTCTCCACCATCCAGGAAGAGTGTGTTGTTCGGACGTTCGGATCGAATGCGTTTTAAGACTGTTGCGATACGATCCATGCCACCCATTTGGCCATATTGCTTAGCTAGTTTTAAGAAATCTTTTGATTGAAGAGCATAAGCGTCAGCTGAACCGGCTTCTATATTATAACGTTTTAGAAAGTCTTCACCGGTCAGGTGAGGTGGTTTACCTTCTGCTTCTCCGACACCGAGATTAATGGATGGTTCTCGAAACCAAACAGGCATGAGTTGGGCGTGAATATCTGTGAGATGAGCTAGCGTGACATTGCCAAAAGGTTTCATACCTAGAAGATCGTCTTCAGTTATTTTTTGTTTGGCATTTAAAGAGCCCAAAGGGGGCGTTGTGCCGTAAATAGCTGCGAGGGCTGCAGATGCTTGCATGAATTCTCGACGAGATATCATTTGGGGTTCCTTTGTTTTTCGTAATGGACGGGCTTTAAGTTCACGCCATAAGCATCATTACGGTACTGTTTTTGTTACCAGACTGTTTCGTAACCAGAAGCTTCAGTCAAACTTTACCCAAAACCGAATAGGAGATTTTTTGAGCCCGGTTTTGGATAAAGTAGGGGTATGGGCAATTTTTTGAACCCATAACTTGGTTGCGCAATTGAAGTTTCTTCTTAATTAATTGCGCACAGCTGGTGTTTCGATTTCGAGGCCCTTGCCGCGCTGAGATAGATAAATCTCTAGTGCGACAAATTCATCTGAACCTGGTTTATAAGGGGTTGCGCGAATGTTTTTCATGCAGCCTTTAAAGCGACGATGAAGCGAGCCTAGCTTTTGCCATTTTAGACGATAGGTAGGGAAGCCATTTGATTGGCCCTGACTTAGATGGTCAGCGCGAATATATTTGCCGTAATTGTCTTCATGACAATTTGAGCAAGACATATTTAATTGACCAACGCGGGTGTAATAAATTTTCTTGCCCTTCTCGACCCAAGGTTTCATAGGACCATCGGCTTGAACATTCATTGGCATGCCACGAGAGAGATTGCGGACGAATGCTGTCATTGAAAGCATTTGACTTGATTCCCACTTCCACTCTTTTGCTCCCATGCTTTCGGTTCGGCAAGTATTGATGCGTTGCTCAAGTGTCAAGGGACGCTTTAATTTTGCGTTCCATTTTGGCATCTCAGCGCCGACACCCTTCATGGTTTTGGCGGCATCGTTATGACATGATTTGCATGACTTTCCTTCTGAGCCATCTTTTGTTGCCCAAAGTTCTTCACCTTGTTCGACCCAAAGATATCCTGGGTTTTCAAAGTCGTCTTTTTGTAAATTTTTCGTTTCTTTCGACCTGAAGTGCCAACCAGAAAAGATTTCGTCCAGTGGGCCATCATTGGTTGCAGGCTTTACCATCACTTTAGAAATGCCGTTTGGTAAACCATCATCTTTCTGGCCATCCTCGGCCTTTACCGTTTGCATGTAAGAGATGCTGGTAGCTGATAGCATTGTAACTGCAAACAAAGCGCTAAGGGCTTTGATTTTTGCGGTACCTTTCATAATCATTTTCCTCCCCGGCATATTCAAGTGTCGCAGCGCTAAACTTTGAATTGCCTTTGTTTTATTTCCAGGTCCTCTATATTTAGTGGTGCCTGGTATTGACAAAGTTTGGCTTAACTTACTGTTAGTTTTGATTTTTTGGAGTAAACTTCGCCGTTGTCATCTGTCCAGATAAATTCAAATTCACCAGACTTTTCAGCTTTCATTGAAAATTGAAAAAATGGATTTGCTGAAATTGCGGGATCTAGATCAACTGAGAAAATTTCAGTGCCTTCGAATTTGGCTTGAAATTTATTGATAATTCTTCTTGGAATGATCTTGCCTGTTTTTTTGTTTTTGCGAAGACCTGTTTCCATAATATGAGAGATCAGAGTTTTAATAGTGACGATATCACCTTTTGAAGCTTTTTTCGGCGCTTTCACTCTTGGTTTAGATTTTGCCATGTTTATTCGTCTTTCAATTTGAGTCTTTTCAATCAGAACTTATTGATTAATTGCTTTAAGGTTCAGCTTAAAAGCTTAGCCGCCACAACCGCCGATTGTTACTTTCACTTCAGTTTTTGCCATGTGGAATGAGCCATCTGAGAGCTCAGCTACTGCAATTACATTTTGTGTTTTGGCCAGGCGCATGCGAGATGAGGCTTTTGCGACACCACTTAAATGAGAGAAGTTAAAGGTTGCGACTTCTGGGCGTGGATTGCCGCCTGCTATTATGATTACGCGTTTGACGTAATCTTTTTTAGTCATCGGACTTTCAACGGTGAAACTCAATGGCACTGTATTACCATTTTCTGCGATTTCAGGCATCTCAAGTTTAATCTTGCCTTCAGTTGCTGCTTTGCCGCCGGTGAATTTCTTTATCAGATCTTTAGCTAGATCAGTTTCAGCATGTGCTGTTAATGGGTTTATGAATAGAGCTGCAGCAGCTGCTGTTGAGCCAAGAGCCAGGACTTCTCTACGTGATAAGTCTTTCATTTTTAAAGTTCCTTATTTTTTAAGGGTCAGTAGATAGGCAATAATATCTTCGACCTGCTGGCCGTTTAGAATTGTTTTGCCTTTGAATTTCTTTGCGACGCGTTCGCCAGTATCCAGTTTATAGAAACCAGGCATGATGGTTTGATCGCCAAAAACTGATTTAGCATCAACCAATATTGCTCTTAATTGTGCTGGTGAATATCTTGTTGCCACTTCGTTTACTGCCGGTCCAATTTCGCCGTGAAATGGTTTGCTAGACATATCTTGATTGGCATGGCAAGCAAGGCAATTGCCAAGTTTACGATTGGCAAACCAGTTTTTCCCGTCGGCAGCGTTGCCAGGTTTATTCGTTAGGGGAGTTTTAATTTCTCCATTAACGATTTTTACCTTATCGGGTGTTACGGGATTTGCTAAGGCTGCATTTATTGATATGGCGCTAGACGCTGCTGTAGCGCTGATGAGGGCGCACGCAGCAATCGTGCAAATTGCTTTTTTCATATCTAGATTTTCCTCCCCCTCCACTATGTGCTATTCGGTTTTTTGGAGGGTTTTTTTGTCCGAATTAGCACTTAAGGCCTAACATGACATAGCTTTTGACATAAATCAATAGCTATATTCGCATATATGAATAATAAGATTTTTCAATCATAAATTCATTGGTATTCAGTATGTCATGAGTTTAGCTTTTCGCGTTCATCCTTTGTCTACTTCATAGTAGATTTGTATCAAATTAATGTGAAGTTTTCGACTTCTTTTCTCTATTTCTTTTCAATTGATTTACTGCTCTAATATTCGCACTATTGAATGTTTCTTAAAACTTATGTAAGTTTCTTAAATGATAAAAAACAAACATTATAAAACTCTCGTTTCACTTTTCTTTTTTGCCTTTCTCTTTGGAAGTGTTTTTGAAGGAACAAGGGCTCTTGCTGCTGAACTTATTATGGTCGAAGCGGGGGGCTGCCATTGGTGTGACGTGTGGGATGAAGAAATTGGTGTTATTTATCATCGGACATCTGCTGGAAAAATCGCGCCATTACGCCGCGTTGATTTGCATAAGAAACTTCCTGAAGATCTCAGTTTCTTGAAACAGCTTGCATTTTCTCCTACTTTTATTGTTGTGAATAAGGGTGTAGAAGTTGGTCGCATAACAGGTTACCCTGGGGAATCGTTTTTTTGGGGGCAGTTAGAAATAATTTTAAAAAAGCTGCCGAACGAAAAAATCGTTCAGACTAAAGTACATTAGAGTTTAATTATCTTTGTACTGTTTTGCTGAAAAAGGAATGATACTGTATAATATGTATATGCTGAATGTATGTATGTTTGTATTTTGAGGTTTTTTAAGGATTTTACTTATGGATATTGTTGAAACCCTGATGGAAAAGGGAAGCCATGAAAGTATGTCAAACAGCGCTAAAGCTGCTTGTGATCTTTTGCGTGGTTTGGCTCAAGAAACTCGCTTGATGATTTTGTGTATGCTTTCTGAGGGTGAAAAATCGGTAGGTGAATTGGAAGCGTTGTTAAATTTGCGCCAACCAGCTGTATCTCAACAACTTGCTAGATTGCGAGCTGATAATTTAGTAACAACACGGCGTGAGGGGCAGACGATTTATTATTCGCTTGGTAGCAAGGAAGCTTCTGAAGTGATTGCAGTTCTTTATAATTTATATTGTAAGGATACACCTGGTTGCCCATAGTTTAGATTTTAAATTTGAGGATTTATGGAACTTTTTTCAACGACTGAATACTTGATTTTAAGCGGTTTGGTTTTGGGCGTTGTTATGGGGGCCACAGCAAGACGTGCTCGGTTTTGTACCTTTGGAGCTGTCGAAGACTATATCTTAATCGGAAAAACTGATCGTTTGCGGGCTTGGGCTTTAGCTATAGCTGTCGCCATACTTGGTGTGCAGCTTTTGTTGTTTGCTGATGTAGCCCGTATTGATCAAGTGTTTTACCTGGGCTCTCTTTTTGGTTTGCTGGGTGCTATTGTTGGTGGACTTTTATTTGGCTATATGACTGCGCGAGGTTTACTCTCGATTTTTAGGAATGGACTGATTGACCGGTTTGACTTTGAACTTACGCCCCTCAAAGGACAGGGAGTGCCACATTTTTTTGAATGGGCTTTCGGAATTGACACTGGGCCACAAAGCTCTTTTTTATGGCTTGGATTTGGATTTTTGTTTGGTGGTGCTCTCCTTTATTATTGCTTTAAAGATAAGAATTTTCGAGCGTCTAGAAGAGATGTTGCTGCGGGTATTTTAATTGGCCTTTGTGTTGTTGGGGCGTTTGGGGCAACTGGGTATTTAGGATCTGATCCATTTGATGAAGTGAGGGTGCAGGCTATTAGTTATGTCTTACCTCTTGGGGATAGCTTGATTTATTTGATGACCTATAGTGGTTCGGTCATCACTTTTCCTGTCGCTTTGGTTCTTGGGACATTTCTTGGTTCATTCATTATGGCATATTGGTGTAATGAGCTTCGCTTTGAAAGTTATGATGGGGTGCGTGAAATGCGACGTCATATGCTTGGCGCTATGGCGATGGGTGCTGGTGGTATTACAGCGCATGGCTGTACGATTGGACAGGGAATTTCTGGAGTTTCGACCTTAGCCCTTTCTCCGATGATTGCTCTATTTTCGATTTTTGTTGGAGCAAGTTTTGGTTTGCACTGGGTGCTCAGTGGCAGTGTGCGTGAGGCGTTTGATTTGTTGCTTGGCCGGTCTTTTAATGAAAAATAGACAAGCATAAGGATATTTACCCTTGTGCTTGTCTATCCGTCTTATTTCATTTCTTAGTTATTTATTCTAACTCGATCAATAAATCTTTCGCATCAATTTGACTGCCAGCGTTCACATGTAGCGCTTTGATTGTGCTGTCATTTTCAGCGTGAATACCAGTTTCCATTTTCATGGCCTCGATGGTTAAAAGTAAGTCTCCTGCGCTAATTTTTTGACCAACCGAAACAGCTAGAGAAGCGACAACGCCTGGCATTGGTGCGCTAATATGGGTTGGGTCTCCTTCAATGGCTTTTGGTCTAGAAGCCACACTAGCCTTTGCTTTTCGGTCTGGTACGCGTATAACGCGTGGCTGTCCGTTTAGTTCAAAAAAGACTTTTACATCACCATCATCATTGGTTTCACCAACAGCAAGTAATCTGACTTCAAGAGTTTTGCCGGGATCTATTTCAGCCGTTATTTCTTCGCCTGGTTTCATACCGTAAAAGAAGGTGAGGGTTGGTAATGTGCGCACAGGTCCGTAATTTCTATGACGCCCCATATAATCGAGAAAGACTTTTGGATACATTAAATAACCGTTTAAATCTTCATCATCGATTGAGAGACCTTCTAATTCTTTTGAAAGGTCTTTGCGGGTTTGCTCTAAATCAATGGATGGCATATCAGCGCCTGGCCGTGTGAGAAGGGGTTGTTCACCTTTTAAAACTTTACTTTGTAAGTCTTTGGGGAATCCGCCAGGTGGTTGGCCTAAATTGCCTTTCATCATATCGACGACGCTGTCGGGGAAGGCAACTTCTATAGCAGGATCCTCTACTTTTGATTGAGTTATATCTTGACTGACCATTAATAGTGCCATGTCGCCGACAACTTTTGAAGATGGCGTAACTTTCACGATGTCACCAAACATTTGATTGACGTCCGCATAGGTTTGGGCAATTTCGGGCCAACGTTCTTCGAGGCCTAGGCTGCGGGCCTGTGCTTTCAGATTTGTAAATTGGCCACCAGGCATTTCGTGTAAGTAAACTTCAGATGCTGGTGCTTGAAGCCCAGCTTCAAAGGCTGTGTATTGAGCACGAACTTGTTCCCAATAAAGTGCGATTTCTCGAATGGCTTTAATATCAAGACCTGTGTCGCGCTCGGTGTGGTTTAAAGCTTCTACTATTGAGCCAAGGCATGGTTGAGAGGTGGCTCCTGAGAAAGGATCCATGGCGGCGTCGACTGCATCAACACCTGCGTCGACGCTGGCTAGAATGGTTGAGGCAGCAATTCCGCTGGTGTCATGAGTGTGGAAATGGACGGGCAAACCAATTTCTTCTTTTAAGGCTTTAATTAATATTTTAGCTGCTGCCGGTTTGAAAAGGCCGGCCATGTCTTTCAAACCAAGAATGTGCGCGCCTGCGGCTTTGAGTTCTTTACCCATTAAGACATAATAGTTGATGTCATATTTGGCGCGGTTGGGATCTAAGATGTCCCCTGTATAGCAAATGGTACCTTCACAGATTTTGTTGGCTTCACAAACGGCGTCCATAGCAACACGCATATTTTCAACCCAATTCAGACTATCAAAAACGCGGAAAACATCGATGCCTGTTTCGGCGGCTTGTTTGACAAAGAATTGTACGACATTGTCTGGGTAGTTTGTGTAACCAACTCCATTTGAAGCTCGTAAGAGCATTTGTGTCATGATATTGGGGCATGCTGATCTGATATCTCGCAGCCTTTGCCATGGGCATTCTTGTAAGAAGCGATAGGATACATCAAAAGTTGCTCCGCCCCAGCACTCTAGTGAAAATAGGTTTGGCAAAGTTTTTGAATATGTTTCAGCGATGTTGACCATATCAAATGAGCGCATGCGTGTTGCCAGGAGCGATTGATGGCCATCTCGCATTGTTGTGTCTGTGATGAACACTTTCTTTTGGTTTAATAACCAATTGGCAACTGCCTCTGGCCCTTCAGTTTCAAGCATTGTTCTTGTGCCGGCTGGCGGTGTGCTTGGTTCATGAATTGGCGCTTTTGGTGTTTTTACACTAGCTGCCGGTTCTTCTCTGTTTTCGGTTTCCGGGTGACCATTGACAGTGATGTCTGCGATGTAAGTTAAGATTTTTGTTGCTCTGTCTTTTCGTTTTTTGAGTTTGAAAAGATCGGGTGTCGTGTCAATAAATTTGGTTGTGTATTGGTTTGAAAGGAATGTTGGGTGCTGTAGCAAGTTCTCAACAAATGCGATGTTGGTTGAAACACCTCTGATGCGGAATTCCCTGAGGGCGCGGTCCATTCTGGCGATTGTGGCTTCTGGGGTGGTGGCCCAAGCGGTTACTTTAACAAGAAGACTGTCGTAATATCTTGTGATTACGCCGCCTGAATAGGCGGTGCCGCCATCGAGGCGTATGCCCATGCCGGTTGCTGAGCGGTAGGCTGAAATTCTGCCGTAATCTGGGATGAAGTTGTTTTGTGGATCTTCTGTTGTTACACGGCATTGAAGGGCGTGGCCATTTAAGCGAATGTCGTCTTGTGTTTCTTTGCCGGTTGCTTCACTTAGAGTTTTACCTTCCGCGATTAGAATTTGAGCGCGGACAATGTCGATGCCAGTGACTTCTTCTGTGACTGTATGCTCAACCTGGATACGTGGATTAACTTCGATGAAATAGAATTTGTCTGTTTCCATATCCATTAGGAATTCTACAGTACCGGCGCATTCATAGCCTACGTGAGAGCAGATCTTTAAACCAAGATCGCAGATTTCAACTCTTTGCTCTTCAGTGAGATAAGGAGCTGGTGCGCGTTCTACAACTTTTTGATTGCGGCGTTGAACTGAACAGTCCCGCTCAAAAAGATGGTAGATTTGACCATGAGTGTCTCCTAAAATTTGTACCTCAACATGGCGGGCTCGCTGGATCATTTTTTCGAGGTAGCCTTCGCCATTACCAAAGGCTGCTTCAGCTTCTCTTCGCCCTTCTCTGATTTTTTCTTCTAGTTCGTCTTCAGAGTGTATAGGGCGCATGCCACGACCGCCACCGCCCC
>CAXIDO010000040.1:0-10080 GCA_964022745.1 uncultured Methyloligella sp.
AAACAAAACCATCAACATTATGAATGGCAACACGCTTATCAGCCAGGCTATCTTTATTTAATTGTATTAAAGGGGCGAAAGATTGACCAAGCTTTGTCATAGCAGGGTCAATATCAACCAAATCAATATGCTCAATAGAAGGGTATTTTAAAAGCTCACGAACAGCCAGTCCGTCACCTCCCCCCATAACAAGAACTGATTTCGCAGGCCCCTTATAACTCATAACAGGATGAACAAGAGCTTCATGATAGCGATGTTCATCAGTGCCAGAAAACTGAATGTGACCATCAATGAAAAGCCGTAGATCCTTTTTTTGCCAATCACGTGTAACGACTAGGTTTTGATAAGGAGTTTGCTTGCGCCAAATCACTTCATCAAAATAAAGATGGTTTTGAGCAAAGGACGTAATGCGTGAACTCAGCAAAACAAAAATAAGCAGAAGGACAAATATAGAACCAGCAAGTAGCAAAAACTTTTTAAAATTTCTCAAGTAAGCTTTCAGGTAGATAATATTCAAAAGCGCTACAAAAACATTGATAAGCCCAATTGCAAAAGACGCACGAATAAGTCCCAGACTTGGTAGCAACATTAATGGAAACGCAACCGAACCAATCAGCGCCCCAATATAATCAAGCGACATCACATTCGCGATTGAACGCCGCGTCCCACTAACTTGAGAAAGCACCCGCGTTAAAAGTGGAATTTCCAACCCTACCAAAATTCCGATCGTAAAGATGAAAAAGAACATCACAAATTTATAAAGAAAAGGAGCAAACGGAAAGGTCATAAAAAGAGAGAGAGAGCAAACACCGCCGACTAGTGCCAAAACAATTTCGACATAAATAAAATTCTCAATTAAATTGGATCGAATAAATTTACTTAAATAAGACCCAACTCCCATGGCAAACATAAAGAAGCCAATGGTCAGTGAAAACTGATAAACGCTATTGCCTAAAAGATAGCTGGAAACAGTTCCAATAATCAGCTCATAAACAATACCACAAAGTGCAACAATGGATATAGACAGCAAAAGGATAAACGCTTTTGCCGGCGGCAAGTCCCGATACAAGCCATCATCATCATTCTCAAATTTATCGGCGTCCATTTTTATCTCTTTTATTTTTTAACCAATTGCACTTAAAAAAATATAGCCCCCTTTTTAATAAAAGAGGGCTATAAAATCATCATTCATTAAATAAGAAATTGACCTTACTTCCCGCGGAAAACACCACCAGAACGTGCTTTGGAGCGCGAGCTAGAATATTTAGAAGCTGGCGTCACTTTCCGATTGTTAAATGAATTCGGATTAACACCTGCCGCACGTTGCCTGTTAAGTAAACTACCAATCAATAACCCGGTCAAAAGACCTGTCCCAGAAAAACTGCTAGATGTCGTCGTCCCAGATGTATCAGTCGCCAAAATACGGTTGTTAGCCTGGTCAATCTCAACCTTAAAAATCTTTTTCTCACCTTCATCAACTTTGCCATTAGCGTTTGTGTCACTATAGCCGGTGTAAGATGCATCTTTTTCCAGATTCATCGCAATTTTAGATTTATAAAAAGCTGGCTGAAGGTTCATAACATGCTGCATAAACGATGTGAGCAAAGTCATATGCTGTGGTTCAATTTTATTAATATTGTCAGCTTTAAGCTTCTTTTCTAATGCCGACATAGCAGCAACAGTCCGCTTTAAAACCTGGTTTAAATCAGGCCCTGGAGTACTTGACCCACAAGCGGCTAAATTAACAACCAAAGATAAAACGGCAACTAGCGTAACCAAAGAACGCATATTATTTCCCCCGAATGGTAAAATCATCTTGCCTGTCTAAAAGGCAAATTTAATTAAGCTTATACTCGAGCTTAATCTAATAAAAAAGCTAATAATCACTGAATTCCGACAAAATTTTGTTAAAATCAATAATTCAATATTACAGGAATACTATATTACTCGCTAACGGTAATGAGATAAGTTTTTACTCTCTAATTCAAAAGATTATAGAAAACAAACCCAATAAACTTGATGGATAGACTTTTCATAGTAGTCCTTTAATTTTCCTACTTTTTGAAAACCGCTTTCTTTTAAAGATTGCTCAATACTTTTTTCAAACACAGAAGGAGGTGCAGCTACAAGAAATCTCGCTCCTTGTTGCTTCGCAGCTGTTTTTAAAGTTTCAAGCGGAACTTTATCTCCCTGGCTCTCCCCTTCGATCTCTTCAACCCAATTCATCCCAAAACCACCTTTGCTTTCAGGCAAAGAGTCTAATCCTGTAAAATAAATGCTCCCTGCAGCATCTTCATCCGTTGAAGTCTTAGTTGTAGACGTAGTTTCAAAATCAAGAACTGGCACATCCAGTCCATAAATAAACCGCGCTTCATTTCTATCATGATAATCATTGATTTTAAGCTCCAACTGAGCCCCCATGGCCTGATAAAAAGCTTTTGCTTTAGCGTATGAATCAACTCCATCTTCCATATAATCACTGGTCGAGATAAACAATCTGCGCACGCCGCCCCCCTCGAGCATGCCACGTAACTGTTCAAACATCATACGGCCAAATCCTTGACCCTGATAATCCTCATGCACATATGTCCAGGAAAGCCAGCAAATCCCCTCCACATGATCATCGGCATCAGCACCGGTCACGCCAATAATTTTGCCGCCCTTTGAGAGAACAAACATCCCCTCATGACTTTCCTGGAGGTTTTGATAGGCTTCTTCGGCATCATCCTCATCATGCTGCTCGATAATATCAAGCACCTGCATCATGTCTGTCACTTTAAATGGACGCAGTTTCGGCTGCCCCCCAATGCCAAAAAAAGAAACCATAAAAATCAATCCTATAATGAAGTTAAATCGAGAATAAAAACCTGTAACCAGATCAGTCGGAATAAACAGACACCCCAAACATCTTTTTAAAAGCGTTATTTGTTTATTTTTAGTTCACCTAAACCAAAACAAACAACTTTCTCAAGTTTATAAATGATTTAACGTCTTTGTGAACAGACATTTTAAATAGCGAAAACCTCTGATAATGTTATGAGACAAAAAACAATAATCACTAATGAAAGTTCAAACATGACAAATCCCAAATTACTCTATGTCGGAGACCCAATGTGCTCATGGTGCTGGGGCTTTGCAAATGTCATCACTGAGCTTCTAGAAAATTATGAAGATAAATTAGAGTTTGAAATTCTTCTTGGTGGCCTAAGGCCAACGAACGAAGTCAAAGTTGATGAGAAAATGAAAGACTTTCTCCTGCACCATTGGACAGAAGTCAACAAACGAACAGGCCAAAAGTTCGATCATACCATCCTTGATCAACTCGGCTGGATTTATAACACAGAACCAGCCTGCCGTGCGGTTGCCACCTTAAGAGAATTAGAGGGCAGCTCAAAAGCTCTGCATTTCTTTAATCACTTACAGAAAGCATACTACGCTGAAGGTAACATCATCACCACAGATGATATTATCAAAACTCAAGCAACAAACTTCGGCATTGAAACGAAGACCTTCATGAAAGAGTTCTCCTCAGAGACTGCCAGGCAAAAAATCTTTCATGAATTCGGAACCGTGCAACAAATCGGCATTCAAGGCTTCCCAACCTTATTACTCATTCAAGGCGACAAAGCATCCCTCATAGCAACCGGCTATTCAGATTATGAAAAAGTTTCAAGCAGAATAGATACATTCATGAACGCTTAAATCACATTCCTAATCAACAAGGGAGTAAGGCGCTTCTAGGCACGCCTTGAGTTTTTGAACAAAAACAGCAGCATCAAATCCATCAATAATCCGATGGTCAAATCCGGAAGATAAATTCATAATTTTACGAGGTTTAAATGCTTCCCCATCCCAAAATGGTCGCATCGCAATTTTATTTACGCCAACAATAGCAACTTGCGGGTAATTGATAATCGGCGTTGAAACAATCCCTCCAAGCGGGCCAAGAGAAGAAAGAGTAATTGTCCCCCCTCCCAAATCTTGCACACAAATCTTACCATCACGAGCAAGAGTTGTAAGACGCACAATTTCTTCAGCGCAATTCCATAAAGACCGACTGGCAACATCACTTACAACAGGCACCGTAAGGCCATTGTCCGTTTGCGCAGCGATACCGATTGAAACCAGCGAGTTCTGCCGAATAACTCCATGTTCATCATCATAGTGAGCATTAAACTGCGGTTGTTCCTGCAGTGCCTCAACCATAGCTTTCATCAAAAATGGAAGCACAGTTAGTTTCGGCCTCACCGATGAATACTTCTCATTCAAAGCTGCGCGAAACTCTTCTAAGGCTGTCACATCTATTTCTTCCACCAAAGTGATGTGAGGAATTTGTGACTTTGAAAGCGCCATCTGTTCCGCAATTTTCCGGCGCATACCAATCACTTTAACTTCTGTAACATCCCCCTCCAATTGTCGGCTAGGCATTTGAGGTTTGATTTTAAAATCTTTATTACCAAGTAAATAATCATCCAGGTCTTCATGCCGAATACGCCCCAAAGGTCCAAACCCCGGCACACCTCCCAAATCAATATCAAGTCGTTTCGCCCGCGCCCGAACAGCTGGAGACGCTAATACCTTATCATGAGGTTTAGAAGTAACATTCAGATCTTTTACGCTCTCATCATGCCTTTCAAGAATTTCTTGAACACTCTCTTCCTTAACAACCGAAGGCAAAACAGCAACTTCCTCTTCAGCAAGTTTTTCTTTACTAAAGTTTGCATCGACAGCATCAGGTTTAAGCTCTTCTTTTTGTAGCTCGTCGTCATCAGGCCCAGCGCTCTTACCATCAGCAATTTCAATCTCAACGAGAAGAGATCCGATTGCCATCACTTCTCCAACCTCACCACCAAGAGACATCACCTTGCCTGAAACACTCGACGGAACTTCAATCGCGGCCTTATCAGTCATAACAATAGCAAGCACATCATCTTCGCTCACTTCATCTCCAACAGCTACGGACCATTCAACAAGCTCAGCTTCTGCAATTCCCTCACCAACATCAGGTAATTTTATCGTATGCAAACTCATGGCTCTAGCCCTCCAAAGTCTCGATGATTTTTCGGCCCAACCTTTGAGGGCTTGGGAAATAATCCCACTCCTGCGCATGCGGATAGGGCGTGTCCCACCCCGTTACACGCGCAACAGGCGCTTCTAAATGATAAAACAAATCTTCTTGCACAAGCGCCGCTAACTCGGCCCCAAAGCCAGATGTTTTCGTCGCCTCATGCACAATCACACAGCGCCCTGTTTTTTTTACAGAAGTTTCAATCGTCTCTAAATCAAGTGGGACAAGCGTTCGCAAATCAATAATTTCCGCGTCAACACCGGTTTCTTCTACGGCTGACTCTGCCACATAAACCATGGTCCCATAACTAAGAATAGTAACGGCCTCACCAGTCCGCCTGATCGCAGCTTTCCCAAGCGGTGTTACATAATAATCTCCCCCAACTGCACCAAGTTCATGCTTACTCCAAGAAACAATAGGCTTTTCATGATGACCATCAAACGGACCATTATAAAGTCGCTTGGGTTCTAAAAAGATAACCGGGTCAGGATCCTCAATAGCAGCTAAGAGCAATCCCTTCGCATCAACAGGATTAGACGGCATCACAGTTTTCAAACCTGATACATGAGTGAGCAACGCTTCAGGACTTTGGCTATGTGTTTGCCCGCCAAAAATACCACCACCACACGGCATCCGGATCACCATAGGGCAAGTAAAATCACCATTGGACCGATGACGTATGCGCGCAGCCTCACTAACAATTTGGTCATAAGCCGGGTACATATAGTCAGCAAATTGAATTTCAATCACAGGCTTTAAGCCATAAGCCGCCATGCCAATGGCACTACCAACAATACCGCTCTCACTAATTGGTGCATCAAAACAACGGTTTTTTCCGTATTTTTCCTGCAAGCCTGCAGTACAGCGAAACACACCCCCAAAAAAACCAACATCTTCGCCATACACCACGACCCGATCATCTTTTTCCATGGCCAAATCATGTGCATTTTGAATGGCAGCTATCATCGTCATTTGCGCCATGATCAATACCCCGCTTCTTTGCGTTGACGCACCAGATGCGGCGGCATAATCTCATAAACTCCCTCAAACATATCCCGCCCTGAAGGCAAATGCCCTGAGGTCAACGTTCCAATAGCTTCTGCTTTTTTTTGAATGGCCTTCACCTCAGTCATCACCTCAGCTTGCAGCAGCTCATGCCATTTCTCAGACCAGGCTTCTAATGTAATAAGGTGCATTTTCAAACGTTCAATCGGATCACCAAGTGGCCATGCCGAACCTTCAGCGCTACCTCGATAAGCAGATGGATCGTCAGAACTTGAATGCCCACCAGCACGATACGTCACATGCTCAATTATGGTTGGCCCATACCCCATGCGCGCCCGAAGCGCAGCCCATTTTGAAACAGCATAAACAGCCAAATAGTCATTCCCATCAACCCGAACGGAAGGAATACCAAACCCATGGCCACGTGAAGCAAAAGTCCCGGCACCACCACGAGCAATACCTTGAAACGTCGAAATCGCCCATTGATTATTGACAATATTCATAACGATCGGTGCTTTATAAGTAGATGCGAAAACCATCGCAGAATGAATATCACCTTCTGCTGTCGCACCATCTCCCACCCAGGCTGCAGCAATCTTGCTATCATGTCTAATGGCAGACGCCATAGCCCAGCCAACTGCCTGGATATATTGCGTACCTAAATTTCCTGAAATCGAAAAGAAGCCATAGTCCTTGGCTGAGAATAAGACAGGCATTTGCCGTCCATGTAGTGGGTCTGCCTCATTGGAATAGATCTGGTTCATCATCTTTTCCATTCGGTACCCACCAGCAATCAACAGTCCCGCTTGCCGATAGGTTGGAAAATTCATATCCCCTTTTTCCAATGCCACCTGAAACGCACAAGAAACAGCCTCCTCACCACGGTGCTGCATATAAAAACTCGTCTTACCCTGTCTCTGAGCTGTCATCATTCGTGTGTCAAAGGCACGAAGGAGCATCATATGGCGTAGCCCCTGCTTCAAGTCATCGGCTGACAAATCATCAACCCAGGGTCCAACCGCCTCTCCCTCTTTATTCAAAACCCGAATAATTGAAAACGCTAAATCAAACATATCATCAGCAGTTGCTTCCAAAGCTGGTTTCGGAACAGCACCAGCACGAGGAATTTCAAATTCGGAAAAATCAGGCGTATCACCAGGCCGGCATCCCGGCTCTGGCACATGAAGTTTGAGTGGGGCAATTTCAGAGTAAGAAGGTGCAGGTTCAGCCATAGTTCTCCTCCACTTATTTTATTTTATTTTCACGCAGAAAACGGCCATAAAGTTTGGCCAAAAGACTAACGTACTATTAATAGAAATTTTAAACCAAAAATTGCAAAATTAGCATCTTTTTTAACCCGCATATTTAACATATCGTGAACAAATTTTTTGCATAAACACAATAATTCAAATAATATAACTGAAAAACTCAGCGAGTTATCTGGAGAAAAACAATGGCCAAACCATTAGATCTAATTGACAAAAAACTCCTAAAAGCCCTTGTCAAAGACGCAAGGTTAACCAGCAATCAACTAGCTGAGATAGCCGGTCTTTCAGCTAGTCCCTGCTGGCAAAGGGTCAAAAGATTGGAAAAAGACGGAATTATTAAGGGCTACACCACCGTTTTAGATAACCGCAAACTTGGCGCTGCAGAAATCATCCTGCTTGAAATCTCCCTTGATAAACAAATAGAAGGTGCAATTGAAAACTTCGCAGAAGAAATAAAAAAAATGCCCGAAGTTCTCGAAGCATTCCTAACATCGGGTAAATATGATTATTTTTTAAAAATCGCCGTCAACGGAACAGAACAATATCAAAAATTTCTCATGGAAAAACTTTATAAAATAGATAGCATCAGAGAAACCCGCTCTATGTTTGCCTTAAGCTGCGTAAAAGACACCCAGTCATACATCCCAGATTAATTCAAAAAAAACAAAACTAACCAGTAAAAAAACATCACTGGAAAAATAAAAGTCACTTGTTATAGTGAAGCCATAGACTAGACCTAATAAAGCGGGCAAAAACTTATAACATGATTGTGATCCAATGAATGTGGTCATACCGTTTTATAAACTTATATTAAATTTAATTTTCTAAAAACAAAATTAGCGGAGATGTCTCAAATGCTTAGAGAAGCGTCCACCTCACCCAGTAATGAGCCAAACAACAAACCAATCAATCTCAAAACTGTAAAATTGGACACAGGAGACGTCGAAGCCAAACGGCAAGAAATCTTAGATTATTTTCACACAAGCTTCTCTCTATATGAAAGCATCTTCGAATGCCTAAATGGCGACGAAGCTTTTTATGCAAAAGCCAATACCCTTCGCCACCCCCTGATTTTTTATTATGGTCACACATCTGTTTTCTTCATAAACAAACTCAATGTCGCAGGTTTCATATCCGAGCGCGCTGACCCAAAAATTGAGTCCATGCTCGCCGTCGGCGTGGATGAAATGTCCTGGGATGATTTAAACGAAGCCAATTATGATTGGCCGACACCCGCTGAAGTTAAAAACCACCGCGACAAGACTAGAGACATTGTTGATCGCTTTATCAAAACTGTAGACTTCACACTGCCTATCACATGGGACAGTCCAATGTGGATCATCATGATGGGCATTGAACATGAACGCATCCACTTGGAAACAACCTCCGTCCTCATTCGTGAACTGCCTTTAAACCTCGTCAAAAACCATGACTATTGGGGTAAAATCTGTAAAGAAACCGGTACAGCACCGACAAACGAACTCTTACCAGTAGAGGGAGGAAAAATCACTTTGGGCAAAGGGCAATGCAACGCTCTTTATGGTTGGGATAATGAATATGGCATTCAGCAGCACAATCTAAACGCCTTCAACGCCTCCAAATACCTCGTCTCCAATCAAGAGTTCATGCAGTTCATTGAGGCTGGTGGCTATCAAAACAAAGCATATTGGGATGAAGAAGGCTGGGCCTGGATTGACTATAAAAAAGCCGAACACCCAGTATATTGGCTCAAAGATGGTGATACTTACCAATATCGCACAATGTTAGAAGTTATCCCAATGCCTTGGGACTGGCCAGCAGATATAAACTACCTCGAAGCAAAAGCATTCTGTAATTGGAAATCTGAACAAACCGGAAAATGCATCCGCATGCCCACAGAAGCTGAATGGTACAAACTACGCGAACTCGAGCAATCAGACCTCACCACATGGAACCAAGCCCCCGGCAACATCAACCTTGAAGGCTTTATGTCATCCTGCCCTGTGAACAAGCACGAACATCAAAGCGGGTTTTTCGACATTATCGGTAATGCATGGCAGTGGAGCGAAACACCAATCGATGGGTTTGATGGCTTCAAAGTTCATCCCGCATATGATGATTTCTCAACGCCAACTTTCGATGGCAAGCATAACCTCCTCAAAGGGGGGTGCTGGGTCTCTACCGGCAATTACGCCATTAAAGACAGCCGCTATGCGTTCCGCCGGCACTTTTTCCAGCACGCTGGTTTAAGATATATTGAGGGCGAAGAATTATGCCCGCAAACCATGAACATCTATGAAACAGATAGCATGGTCTCACAATATATCGAGTTCCATTATGGCGACACATATTTTGATGTTCCAAACTTCCCTGTTGCCTGTATCGACGAAGTAAAATCCATACTTGAGCAAAACTCAAATTACAATTCGGAGCGCGCCCTTGACCTTGGCTGCGCGACAGGCCGCTCTTCTTTTGAGCTCGCCAAACTCTTCGATCATGTAGACGCTGTCGATTTCTCAGTGCGTCTTATTGAACCACCTACCAATCTGCAAAACAACGGCGCTCAGCGCTATGTCATCCAAGACCAGGGGGACCTAGTCTCATACAAAGAAGTCAAGCTTGAAAACTTTGATGACTATGAAGCGGTAAAAAATAAAATCTACTTCATGCAAGGTGATGCCTGTAACCTGGTTGAAAAATTCAATGATTACGACCTTGTCTTTGCCGGCAACCTAATCGACAGATTGTATGACCCAGCCA
>CAXIDO010000041.1:0-9955 GCA_964022745.1 uncultured Methyloligella sp.
GAAACGCCTCTTGCTTTATTGAGACTTTCCGCTCGATATTGAGCCGCTATCAAACTTTGCAATTGCATAGCTTGCTTGACTTTCAGGCTGGTAAGCTCATTGCCCACTTGTTGCACCTCAAGGGCACCACGGGCATTTTGGGATTTTGTCATCAGATCTTTGAGCTGTAATAAATCACTCTCAACATTTTCTGAGACTTGGGCTTGCAGATTAAGCGCCCGGCCAAACGAAGCTCGTGTTAGCTCCCATCGCTGTTTGGCCTGGTGTAAACGTTCATTACCATTAAAGGATTGCTGATAATCTTTTGGGAACAAACGTTGGTAAGTTTGTTCTGTTTCAGTAACGCGCAGTGCAAGACCACGTGCTTGATTCATCAACCTTTGTATTTTAGTCAGATTAGATTGCACATCCTGTGCTATCGACCCATCGATTTTTAAAAGGTTCTGATCCATGTTTGCCAGCATATTGGCTTCATTGGTCAATTGACGCACTTGGTTTTGAATGTTTTGCAATTCACGTGCGGCAGTTAAAAGGTTTTGTTGATAGTTCCAAGGATCATACACCACATCCAGAGCTTGAGATGGTAATACAGAATTTATGAGAAGAGTACCGCTGAACAAGATAACACTGAAAGAGGTTTTCAGACGGTTGATGAAGGTTGGTTGGTGATCCATGACAAAACTCCTAACTATGGTTGTGAATATTTCTCTCTTTTTGTAAAAACATGCCATCCGTTAAGGCTCAAAACTGATATCCTTTACCCACTCAAATCCCTTAGCGCTTAGAAATGCTTTGACAAAGTCTTGCCCCTCTAAAGTTTGTAACTGATCCATTAATTTGTGATCATCAGAACGCGATGCCCCGCAAAGCGCTATCGATAGAGGCCCCAATCCCAATTCAAACAATCGATTGCCACGGGTGCTTTGCAAATAATAATCACGTTTTGGCAAAGCGGTTGCGATTAACTCAACCTGACGATCATTCAGTCCAAAACGTTCATAAATATCATGGATTTGTGGCTCCAGCGCTCGCTCATTGGGGAGAAACAAGCGTGTTGGACAACTCTCAATCAAAGCGGGCGCAATAGCACTTTGAGCGATATCGGCCAAAGATTGGGTAGCAAACACCACAGCCACATTCTTTTTGCGCAAGGTTTTCAGCCAATCTCTGATTTTGGACGCAAATAAGGGGTGATCTAGTAACACCCAGGCTTCATCTAAAATCAGCAACGTTGGTCGTCCATCAAACCGGCTTTCCAATTTATGAAATAAGTAAGTTAAAACGGGGAGCACCAGTTTTTCATGAGACAAAAGCTCTTCCATCTCAAAATGGACGACATCTGAAAGACTGAGATCGTCATTATCCCCATCCAGCAAACACCCATAGGCCCCATCCAAAGTAAAGGGCTCTAAAGCCTGCCTGAGTTCATTCGATTGCAATAACAACGACAGGCCCGTTAAAGTGCGCTCATTCTTGGGCACTTTGGCAAGGCTTTGCAAAGCTGACCAAACCGTTTGCTTGACATCAGGGGTGATTGTCACCCCTTCATTGGCAAGCAGCCCTAAGAGCCAATCAAGGGCAAAGGCACTATCACCTGGTTGATCAATGGCACTTAAAGGTTGAAAAACCTTCCCTTTATCAAGGGTAAGATCAAATGAATGTCCCCCCATAGCTAAAATGGCCGCCCGTGCTGAACGGCCCTTATCAAACACAAACACTTGAGCCTCTTGATATCTCCTAAACTGTAAAGCCAGGAAGGAAAGCAACACAGACTTGCCAGCCCCTGTTGGACCAAGCACAAGACTATGTCCCACATCACCTACATGCAATGACAGGCGAAATGGCGTGGACCCTCTGGTCTTGGCCATCAGCAACGGCGGTGCTTTGAAATGTTCAACTTGTTTTGGCCCTGCCCAAATCGCAGATACCGGCATCATATGTGCTAGATTGAGAGTATGAACAACAGGCTGACGAATATTGGCATAAGCATTGCCCGGCAAACTGCCCAGCCAAGCTTCAACCGCATTTACCCCTTCTTGAATGGTCACAAAGCCGCGCCCATTGATCACCCGCTCAATCGCGCGTAATTTCTCATCTGCCAATGTACTATCAGGATCAGACACGGTCACCGTTGTGGTGACATAGCCAAAAGAAACATTATCACTACCAAGCTCTTGCAACGCCGCATCAGCATCAACCGCTTTATTATCAGCATCATTATCAAGCAAACTGCTTTGCTGATTAAACATCACTTCTCGTAATATAGCCGCCACCGATTTGCGCTTAGCAAACCATTGTCGCCGCATCCGGCTTAATATTTTTTCTGCCTCAGATTTATCAAGCGCAATCCAACGTGTCATCCATCGATAGGACAATCCTAAATTGTTTAAATCATCCAAGATCCCAGGTGTTGTTGTGTTGGGAAACCCAAGAATGCTCAATGATCGCAAATGTGCCGTGCCCAATTGCGGAGAAACACCGCCAATTAAAGGCATATCAGGTAAAACCGCATCTAAATATATCGGTATATCAGGGACAGCTACTGGATGACGTTTGGTTGAGATGGTCCGGTGCAAATAGCTGAGTGTGTCTTGATCATTGAGAGGCTGCAGCTCGGGTAACAAAGCACCCAACAAATCAAATGCTCGGTTGGTTTGAGTGATAAACCGCTCTATCTGGTCACGAGGCTGAGAGGCGTCTTGTTTACTTTCATCAGACGGCTCAAATAGCAAGTTTTCCGCTGTTTGGGAGCGATCAGAAGGTGGTAAATAGAGACAGGTTAAAGTGTATTGACTTTCAAAATGCTGCTCTGAAGAAAACTGTACTTTATTTGCACTTTTTAAAAACTGGGCTTTGCGTTCTTCATCCACCAACCAAGAGGCCATATCAGGAAAGCGACACTCTGGATAGGTCATGGACGGATGCCGATCAGCTTCAAAAAACAACGCCCATCCTGAACCAAAGCGGCGTAAAATATTATTCAACCGCGCAGTCATTGCCACCAACTCAGCGCCTGTTGCACTATCAAGATCAGGACCACGATAGCGTGCCGAACGTTGCAAACTACCATCTTTATTCAAAATGACACCAGGGGCAACAAGTGCCGCCCATGGTAAATAATCCGCCAAAAGCTTAGGTTTTTTGCGATATTCTGTTAGATTTAACAACGGAGCTCTCCTTTATGACGTACATGACGGCTTAACACATCCATAAAATCTGGATCTTTACGCGCCAGCATCACAGCAAGCGCATGACCAACCACCCACAACATAAGGCCTGCAATCCATAACCTTAAACCCAGCCCCACAGCGGCAGCGATGGTTCCATTAACAATGGCAACTGTGCGCGGAGCTCCACCTAATAAAATTGGTTCAGTTAATGAGCGATGCAAAGTCACTGCAAACCCGGGCAACAATCGATTGGGAAATTGGCTCATACGATCTCTCCTCACCCAATCACCGCACCACCGCCAAAGGAAAAGAAGGCGAGGAAAAACGACGTGGCAGCAAAAGCAATAGAAAGCCCAAACACAATTTGCACCAACCGCCGAAACCCACCTGACGTATCCCCAAAGGCAAGCGATAATCCTGTGATCGTAATAATGATAACCGCCACGATGCGGGCCACGGGGCCTTCAATGGATTCCAAGATTTGTGTCAATGGCTGCTCCCAAGGCATACCTGAACCTGCAGCTAATGCGGTTGTTGTTAAAATGATCGACATCAGTGAAAAAAACAGCACCAAATTAAAAATCCGAACGGATAAATACATACAAAGATCCTTTTATTCATTTGTTTCTGAGTGTATTTCTTCAAAGGCGTAGTCACCATCAGCAGTCAGGTCTCGCAATTGCCCAATAGTTTCTACACGGCGTGACAGTCCCCGCCCTTGGATAAACACACAAAGGTCAATGGCGTCTGCAATAAGATAACGCGGCACAGAAACCACAGCTTCTTGAATGAGTTGTTCAAGGCGGTAAAGCCCAGCTTTGGCAGAATTAGCGTGTAAGGTAGTGATGCCGCCTGGATGACCTGTGTTCCAAGCCTTCAGCATATCCAGCGCTTCTGCCCCTCTAACCTCACCAACAATGATCCGGTCCGGTCGCAAGCGCAAAGTTGAACGAACCAAGTCTCTTAAACTTGCAATTCCTGGTTTTGTACGAAGAGACACACAATCTTGTGATTGGCATTGAAGTTCACGGGTATCTTCCAATAAAACAACCCGTTCCTCTAAAGAAGACAATTCATTCAACAAGGCATTAACCAGTGTCGTTTTGCCAGATCCTGTACCACCGACAACTAATATATTGGATCGTTTTATTATCGCTTTTTTTAAAGCATCCGCCTGGGATTGATTAAGAATATCGTCCCTCACATAATCTTCCAAGCTATAGACCTGCATCGCTGGTTTACGAATGGCAAAACAGGGAGCTGGACTGAGAGGTGGCAAGATCCCTTCAAACCGTTCACCCGTTTCCGGTAGTTCTCCACTAATGATTGGTGCATTTTGATGAATCTCTTGTCTCATATGACTAGCGACAAGACGGATAATGCGCTCTGTTTCAGAAGCAGAGATCACATGCCCTGTGTCGGAGCGACCTGAGCCATGATGATCAAGCCAAAGCCTTCCATCTGGATTAACCAAAACATCAACAACACGCGGATCCTGCAAACCAAGCCGGATGTGATCACCAAAAGCTGTTAACAACATCATCGAGCGTCGTTTATGCGTTTGAGGAGTTAAACTCTCTGTCACTCAACATCCCTTTCTTTTGTTTCACTGGAAATAGGATGCCCGGATGGAGCAGAACTCTCCTCGGTGTAAGGGGAACACCTGCGGGGTTTGAGAGTTTTATCCATCCGGGCGGGAGCGCCCCCAAGGGAGGAATGGGAGCTAAACTGGTCAGAACTAGCTTCTTGTCCAAACAAATCAGGATTGTTGAGGTTGATGTTATCTAAGACTTCTCCCACCAAATTTTGCGAACCACCAAGGCGTTTTCCCACTTGCGCAATAAAAAACTCAAATCTCTTGTGTCCTAAAGCGTTCGAACTGTCTTGGTTATCAGCAGTCAATGGCGGCGTGATCGTTAAATAGGTACGCACAAACAACGCCAAAGTTTCAACAACAATAGTCATATCGCGGTCAAGCTTGCTGATCTGCGTACTCATATGATCCAACCGGCGTACCATGGTCGCATCCAATTTGTTATCTCCTTGCGGATCTAGATAAAGCCGCAATGCTGCTTCAATAATCGCGGATTGATTAGAGCCGGGCCTTTGGCTCATTGCTTTGAGCAACTGAGCTATGTGATCGGATACATAAGCAGAAATCCGAGGTTTCATATGAGGTCTCCTAAAAAGCTGGGATTAAATCATCATCATCACGGGTCATGGCATGAGCCCGCCTGATCTGTGAGGAAGAGGTTTCAGCAAGGGCGTGTTCCTCACCATCAGCAAACTCATCATCAAGAAAACTAAGTTCCAATTGAGCTTGTTCACTTATGTTTTTGGAAGGGGTGATCTTTTTCCCAGGTACACGTTTTAAGTCAGTTGTTTCTGATTGCTCATCTGGGTTTTCAAAAGGGCTCTTTGAAAATGATTGAGTGGGCTTTGCCTTGATGATAAGCCCCTGCCAGTCATTTTGATGAGCAGATAAAGACCAACCTTTGGTTTTGTTGCTCAGCAACGGTGGTTGCAAACATCTCTTCAAAAAATTCTGATCTTCATAATAACGGATTTTCTGTGCTTTTATGGGCGCAACCCCTGAGATCAATATAAGCTCTTCATCTGAGCCTAATTGCATCACTTCGCCAGGCGTTAACAAAGGTCGCGGTGTTTCTTGTCGCGAAACCATTACATGACCGAGCCAAGGAGACAGCCTGTGTCCGGCATAATTACGCTGTGCTCGTTGTTCAGTGGCTGTCCCTAAGCCATCACTGATGCGTTTGGCGGTCCGCTCATCATTGGCAGCAAAGGCAATACGTACATGAGCATTATCTAGGATAGAATTATTCTCGCCATAAGCCTTGGTAATTTGATTGAGGCTTTGTGCTATGATAAAGCAACGCATGCCATAGCCTGCCATGAAAGCCAGTGCGCTTTCAAAAAATGCCAATCGCCCAAGCGCTGGAAATTCATCTAACATCAACAGCAATTGATGACGATGATGGTTTTTAGGCTCCCAATCCAACCGTTCTGTTAAACGACGAGCGATTTGGTTTAAGATCAAACGCACAAGCGGCTTGGTCCGACTTAAATCAGAAGGAGGGATCACCAAATAAAGCGACACCGGTTTTGCCCCGTTCATCAAATCCTTGATCCGCCAATCACAAGAAGACGTGTTTTGAGCAATCACAGGATCCCGATAAAGACTTAAAAAACTCAAAGCCGTTGACAAGACGCCTGATCGTTCATTTTCTGATTTATTCAACAATTCACGAGCAACAGAGGCCACAACAGGATGGGGATGAGATGTATCCCCCTTTTCCAGATGAGGTGTGGTCAGCATCTGATAAAGCACTTGTTCTAAACTCTGCTCCGGATCTGACAGAAACGTTGTCACTCGAGTGAGGGTTTTCTCTTTTTCGACGTAAAGAACATGTAAAATCACACCAACCAACAATGCATGAGCAGTTTTTTCCCAATGATTGTGATGCTCAAGAGCTCCATCAGGATCAACCAGAATATCGGCAATGTTCTGAACATCCCGCACTTCATGCAGGCCTTTGCGCACTTCAAGTAAAGGATTATATTTGGCGCTTTTAAGATCCACCGGGTTAAACAGCAAACAATCTGAAAACTTTGACCGCCATCCAGCAGTTAAATGCCAATTCTCGCCTTTAATATCATGAATGATCGCAGATCCCGTCCAAGACAAGAGGGTTGGCACCACCAACCCCACGCCTTTGCCAGATCGGGTTGGCGCAAAGGCAAGCACATGTTCAGGTCCATCATGACGTAGATACTTATCATCACGCAAACCTAAAACAACACCTTGAGGTTTAAACAAATCGGCTTGATGAATATCTCGCGGCGTTGCCCATCGCGCAGAGCCATAAGTGCTCACAAACGCATTATGCCGCGCCCGCCAAAGTGAGCCAATAACTGCAACGCCAATACCGCTAACACCACCCGTTGCGGCAATCAATCCTGCTTGATTAAAAAGATCTGGGGCATAAGGTGCAAAAGCAAACCACCATTCAAATAACCGCCATGGAAAATAAATTGGGATCTCAAAAATGTGAAACCATGGGGCTCCTAGCTGAGTTTGGAAGCCTAGCTGTGTTGCTACCCATTGCGTTGCCCCCCAAACACCGCCAATCACAGTGAAGATCACAACGATCATTTGCACTATCAAAACTTTAGTTGGTGTCATCGCTCATGATCCCCTTGAAACTTATGGGACCAAGCATGAGCAAAAACCTTCTAAAGAGCAATTCAGGAAAGGCGTGAAAACAGTGAAGTTACAGGTAGTTACGGTATATTCAAAACCGTAATTCACTTATTATAAACAACTTTGCATTTAAAACTTCATTTTTCAGGATTCCGTTAAATCTCTCGTTATAACCGTTTTTCCATGGGCTACCTGGATAGATATTGGGCAGTGCAATCCCAAATCGTTTTAGCCAAATTTGATACGTTTTATCTGAAATGCACGCCTGAGAAAAGCATTCGCCACATCCAGACTTCTGTTTAATCTCACGCAATAGAAGTAAAACATGTTCTTCTTGGGTAACATTTGCGAGCCATAAAATCCTCCTAAAAACTTATAGAATTTTACCAATTTTATGGCTGAAGTTTAAGGGGCAAGAACAACAGTTTCTTTATTTAAACAGGATAAAAGAAACTGTTCAAATAGCTTTTCCACCACATCAAGTGATGAGTATAAGCGATGATCTCCAGATATTAAATGTAATGAACAATTTGCTTGCTTTGCATATTTGACTGAGTTCTCAAACGGAATAATATCATCAGACCAGCCATGAACAATTTCTGTTCTCACAGTGGATTGGTAAGTCTGCTTTTTATAGTCAGGTATATAGAGAGCAGGAGCCAGTAGAAAAAGTCCTTGAGCCTGAATTTGCTCTGAAGCAACAAGGGAGACATATCCTCCCATAGATGAGCCCACGAGTAAAAATTCATCTTGTTCGTTACGCAGAACCTTTATGAGCTTCTCAACTCTGAGGTCTGGATCCATGGTTTCAGTGTAATCAATGCTCTCTACATTGAGAGCATATTTTTTGGCTAAGTTAGCAAGTTTTTTAATCTTGCTACCCCATGGACCGCTTTCTTTGCCATGTGAGAAAATGACTTTCATTCTTTTGCTTTGTATAATATTAGCAATTTATTAAAAATAACACACATTAAGAGCCAAAAAAGAAGTAGTTTATTTGCAGTTACCCAGTTTTCTTAATTGCTGGGCTTTTTTTAAATTCTTTGTAACCAATACCCCTTCCTCATAATAATTTGCTAGATGACATTTGGCTCCTTTGTGCCCAATATCAGATGCTTTTTTCAAAGAAACTAAGATGTTTTTGGACTCATTTTTCTTTGCATGAGCAATTGCTTTAACAAAAAAGACATCAGCCCGAAGCGATTGATTGTCTTTTTTTTCTTTCCACTTGCTAATGGTGTTTTTTAAAATCTGAATACCTTTGTTTATGTCTTTCTTTCTGTTATCTGTTCCATTGATGTATTCGACTGCTAAATTTTTGGAAAGGATCATAAACATCTGCATTTGGTTATTATTGATACCTCTGGCCCTTTCAGCCCAATAAACGGCTTTTTCAAGTTGCTTATTTTCAAAAAAGCGTACGGTTAGATTAAGCAAAGCACTCTCATTGCCCTTTTTGGCTGCTTTCTCGTACCACTTAATTGCTTTCTCGGTGTTTTTGTCTACCCCTTGCCCTTGATCGTACATTTGGGCTAATAAATACATAGCACCCTCATCGCCCTTCTTAGCTGCTTTCTCAGACCATTCAAATGCTTTTTGCGGATCTTTATCTATTTTTTTCCCCTCTACGTACATATTGGCTAGAGCACGCATTGATTTTAAGTTACCACGATTGGCTTCAACTTCATATAAGTTGGCTAGTTTCCTGTTCCATAAATTAGCTTGAGATTTACTCTTTTGAACATGTTCCCCCTTCGTATACATCTTTGCTATTTTCCATAACGTGGACGTTCCTCCTATTTTAGAGGCTTCTGTGAACCAATAGGTGCTTTTTGATTTATCAACATTTACCCCCATGCCCATGTCATACATAATGCCGAGACTAACCATACTATAAATTTGAACATGGCTTTCCTCTGCTTTAGTCAATTTGCGGAATTGTTGAAAAGCTTTTTGATACCAAAGAAGTGACTGTTTAGAATTTTTTTCAACACCAAAACCATGCTCATACATTTTTGCCAATGCAAGCATTGTATCCGGGTCGCCCTTATTGGCTAACTGGGTTAATGTATATATAGCCTTCTCATACCAACTTTTGGCTAGAAATAGATTGTTCTCGTTGCTGTCATTCTTCTCATACATGATAGCAATTATTAGCATAGATATAGGCTCACCATCTTTAGCAGACGTTTCAGTAGCTTGCCTTAGTAGAACATCCTTGGAATTGATAGAGGGGTCAATTTTCCCAACTCTTGAAAAAGCATCAAAGAATTGCATTAATTTTAAGGCTGAGGCTGGTGTATCAGGTAACTGTTCTGTATTAAGTTCTGCTGATCTATTTTGATCTGTAAGTTTAGTTGATACGTTTTTTTTCTTTGTGTCGTGCTTGACTTTTTTATATGCACCTGGTTCTAGAACAGCAAAGGCAGTAGCAAGATGATTACCTCGTTTAGAGTAATGCAATTTCATCTTTCCACGACCAGCTGGTTTTAATGACACATCGACATTATCCATGCATCGCCCTTTTCCTCGGATAATTTTCTCTAAATAAACTATTTGTCCC
>CAXIDO010000042.1:0-9951 GCA_964022745.1 uncultured Methyloligella sp.
CCAATTCAGTTTTCCTCACAGCTAATGCAAAACCATTCCATGCCTCCACTTATCTCCCACCAGACCAATTCCTAAGCACCCTAAAACATATTGTAAAACTCTGGAAAACCGAACAAACAACACTCATTGAACAAGGTGAGCAGGTCGCAGATGGCATAAACCGCTACATGAACCGAACTGAAGGGGCACGAAATATAACTCCAGAAGTAATTTCTGAAGCCATGCAAATGACAACCAAAAACAAAGACGAATTTAACGGTGGCTTTGGAGTTGCTCCTAAATTCCCTCAAGAATCAGCCCTGTCATTTCTTCTGGATCAAGCTGAGCGAGGAGATAACACCGCATTAATCACCGCAATGGCCGCATTAGACGGCATGATCAAAGGTGGCATACATGACCATGTAGGTGGAGGCTTTCACCGCTATAGCGTTGATGAACGCTGGCTCGTTCCCCACTTTGAAAAAATGCTCTACAACCAGGCTTTAATCGGTAACCTTCTTGTAAGAACCTATACCCTAACCGGAAAAGAGAGGTACAAACAAACAGCCATTCGGTTATTTGATTATGTTCTCCGAGATATGCAAGACAAGAACGGCGGCTTCTACTCAGCTGAAGACGCAGACTCCATAGATGAAAACGGCAAAAAAATTGAAGGTGCCTTCTACATCTGGTCAAAACAGGAAATTGAGGAATTCTACAATTCAAAAACATCTGTCCTTCTCAAAACATTTCCACTAACTAACAACGGAAACTTTGAAGGAAAAAACATTCTGCATTTAGAACAACTACCAGCAGACATCGCAAAATCACTAAAACTAAACGAACAAATCTATTATGAGAAATTAAAGGGTGAACTTGAAAAATTAAGACAAGCCCGAGACAAAAGAAATTCCCCCCACAAAGATAAAAAAATAATAGTATCCTGGAATGCCATGATGATAGAAGCCCTGGCCCATGCCTCATACATCCTAGAGCGAGAAAATTATTATACGGCCGCAAAAAAAGCAGCTAACTACATCACACAAAACATGCTTAAAAAAGATCGTCTCTATCGCGCGAGCTATAAAGGAAATATAGGAATTGAAGGTCAGTTAGCCGATTACGCAGGGCTTGGATTAGCATTACTCGCACTTGAAACCTACAAACCATCAGGAGAACAGAACCAGGCTTCTATGGAAATGGTTCAAAGATTGGCCGATGAATTACAATTGCGGTTTGGCTCCCCATGGGCAAAAAAAATCACTCCATACCGTATGACAGAAACACAAGATGGCATCGGCACCTTCCCTCCTCTTGATGACAATCCAATCCCATCAGGCAACGCGCTTGCATTAAAATTATTACATGCGATTGCAGAAAAAAATGGCAATTCTGAACAAAAAAAGAAAAGCCTTTTACTTGCCTCCGCCCTCTCAGGCCATGCACTGAGTAACCCACAAATGAGAGGTGTTTTGGTAAACGCTGTTAACGCTACGAGCAATGGCAACACCGGTTTTATTCGAGACACAGCAAAGGGAAATGTAAAAGTTGCTCTTAAATTAAATAGAAAAACTAAGAAAGCTACGCTCACTATCAGCATCCGCCCCGGTTGGCATGTAAATTCAAATGCGCCTTTAGAGGACTATTTAATTCCAACTCAAATAACAATAAATGGTCAAAAGATCGAAGCGAAAGAATTTCCAAAACCTAAAATTAAATCCCTCTCCTTCAATAAAGAGAAACTCTCACTCTATGAAGGAGAAAAAACAATCATGACAGACTTTCCCAAAAACCAACAACAAGTCGCAAACAAAATCGCTTTAAAGCTACAAGCCTGCAGCGACCAAGTCTGCCTCGCACCAGAGAATATCGAATTCAATTTTTGGCAATAAAATGAGGGCTTTATTTTGAAATAAAGAATAACACTCACTCATTATTCGTGGTTAAGAAAGAGCAAAACCTATAAATAAACCATCAAAAAACAGCAAAATGAGAACAATTCAGAACCATATCATTAAGAATAATTCATGTTCGGCTTAAAGCACCAAACATTCATTTTCCATTCATTAGCCAAGCCATAGTTTTTCCCTAGAAGCAACACAAGGGACAAAAATCATGAAGAAACTTACAAAAATTTTAAAAGCTCAAATCACACTTATAGTACTTTGCTTGTTAACATCACTCACCACAATCACCCCTGCCCAGGCCGCATGCGGTGGCCATAATCAAAAAGTTTGTTCTGTTTTTAAAAAGGGCGGCATGTGCAGAAGCTGGCTCACAAATGTAAGAGGCGTGTGCCGTCCATGCGGTGGAAAAAATCAAAGAGCTTGCCCCATCACCAAAAAAGGAAAGGCTTGTAAAAGAGGCCTGAAATGGAAACTCGGCAAATGTGTTCAGCAAAAACAATCCGTCAAAAAGAAATTACTGAGAGACGCAAGAACACATGCACAGCGCTTTAAACCAATGATCCGTACAATTGCCAATACCTTAAGACGCGTCGGCAACAAGCAAATGATCAGACGCTTAAAAGCTGCCCTTAAATCAAAAGATCCAAACAGAATTAGAAGTGTTATTCAGGATATGCAAACAAGAGCTGTACTAACTGCCCTACAAAAAGCTGGATTTAGAACATTATCAGTTGGTATCCAATCTTCTGTATCAGTGGCTGGTGGTTACGGCCGCGAAACGGGGCTTGCTCTACCTGTAAACCAAAGAGGGCGGGCACCTCTATATGTTTCTAAAACTTACTTTGGAGGCGTTATCTTAGGTGTTGGAAATGATCTTGTAATGTCAGCCTTTACAGACAACCCCAATAATGTTGGCGGAGCACTTTACGCAGCAATAGGAAACTTTGATGTAGGCTCTGGTGTAGGTGTGGTTCTCTGGTATGACAAAAGAACGCTCCTTATCAAAGGTGTCTCTGTTGGCATCGGTATCGGCAGCGTAGGAGCCGGTGGCGCAATTGGCCACGGTACAACATACCTCTGCCCATCAAGAGCGTGTAACAAAGTCTTTTAATTAATAAAATAAAAATGGGAACCTAAAGACCTAAAAAAATAACAGGTTCCCATTTTATAATGTTTCCCATTAAACACATATACAGAACAATC
The DNA here is from genome assembly GCA_964022745.1 of uncultured Methyloligella sp. Taxonomy (GTDB): domain Bacteria; phylum Pseudomonadota; class Alphaproteobacteria; order Rhizobiales; family HXMU1428-3; genus HXMU1428-3. The sequence continues at coordinate 3,090 of CAXIDO010000042.1, forward strand.
TGCCCTCCCGTTCAACATCTAAATAATAAAGTTTATCTTCATAAGCCGAATATTTTTTGATAAAAAAATATGACATCAAGAAACAAAAAAGTTGGGGGATCAAAATGTTTGAAAGTTTAGATGGTTTATTGACCAGCCTATTCGGGCCAAATGGTGGCTTTTTAGGTTTATTGACAATTCTCGTCGGTATATTTTCTCTTCTACATGCCTATATCTCATATAGATCAAAAACCATATTAGACAGTCGAAACAGAACAACACTCCTGTTCGAAGAGCTCTATTCAGTTGAAGGCTATTCAGCCATCGTCGCTCCCGTTTTTAACATCATGCTAAAATGGAACGGGCTAAGTGAACCTGCTAAGAGTGAATATCAGAAGGTTATTATTGATGGTTGGGTTGGTTTTGAAAATGCCCCTACCATTAAGGTCGATCTTTTCTGTGAGAGTATGAACAATAACATAGCTGAATTTCATTATAAAAAAAGAAAAGAAACTGGAGAGATAACGGAGCACGAAGCCCTAACAGCATTTTTATATTTTTGGTCAAAATTAGACTTGATGCTAACCAACAAAGTAATTGATAGCAAACTTACAAAGTCTCTCTTTAAGGTGCAATTTAATTACTATCGCTCATTCATAAAAGACCTAAGAACTATGCTTGATCAAAACATAAACGAAAACGACTTCCACCCCGCCTGGTATGAAGCAACCCTAAAACTAGAAAAATTCTTCGGCACAGATTAGAGATTAATATTTATGTAAAATGTATAAGAAAAAAACAGGCTAGTCTGTAGCCTATTGGTGCGGCCGAGAAGACTCGAACTTCCACCCGTGTTACCGGACAGCGACCTCAACGCTGCGCGTCTACCAGTTCCGCCACGGCCGCACTATAAGTAAAGGCTGGTAGGTTTACGTAAGTAGTAAACTCCCTTACTGAGAAAAAGACATTTAACAAACCTGCCCAATGAAGGCAAGAGCTTTTTATTTGGAAAATCCTAAAAGGAAAACCTAAGCCGCCATATCGCTCAGGTTATATTTTTGTGTGATTTCAACTGTAATACGGTCTCCCTCAACAATAACTTCCCCGCGCCCAATTGGCACCATATTCGCTAGAATTTCAACTTCATCATTCACGTTGGCTTCAAGTTCAATCACAGCGCCTCGCCCCATGCGCAAGAGATGGTTGATCGGCATTGTCCGCCGCCCAATCACAACACTTAACTCAATTTCCACACCAGAAATGGGAGCCATAACGTAAAGTCCTCAAACAAATCAGTTTAAAATTTTAAAATAAGAAAACCTTATAAAGGCTTCTCAACCATAGCATTAACGAAAGTACCAACGAAATTCATGTGCCTTTAAAACCAAATAACGATATGAGTTACCCGGCATGTTTGACTGGAAGGCTATAGTTCTATATTCCGAGTCAGTAATCTAATTGTGTTGGAGCTTAGTTACCGAATGGTAAACAAAACAGATATTGAATGTGATGTTCACTGGAAAATCAGCGATTTTCCAGTTCCTTACCCTGATGCTATTGAATTTATGGAAAAAAGAGTAGAACAAATCCATAAAGGCGAGAAATCAGAGTGTATTTGGCTCCTGGAACACCCCCCTCTATACACTGCAGGCACAAGCGCAGAAGAAAAAGATCTTCTTACGCCAAATCGTTTTCCTGTCTATCAAACAGGAAGAGGTGGCGAATATACCTATCATGGCCCAGGGCAAAAAATTGCTTATATAATGCTCGATCTGAACAAGCGCAAAAAAGATGTCCGTTGGTTTATTCATGAAGTTGAAGGCTGGATCATAGATATCTGCTCGGAATTCAATATCGAGTGCGCCAGAAGAGAAGGCCGCGTTGGCCGATGGGTCCCTCGACCACGAAGAGGACCGGATATCGATGATAAAATTGCAGCCATCGGCATCCGCCTGCGCAAATGGGTCAGCTTTCACGGACTAAGTTTAAACCTTGAACCAAATCTGGAGCACTTCAATGGCATCGTCCCTTGCGGCATTAAAGAACACGGGATAACGAGTTTTAAAAAGCTAAACACTGCCTACACAGAAGACCAGATCGTAAAAGCCTTCAAAACTCATTTTGAAACCCATTTCAAAGCTTAAAAGAAAAACAGCTGAAATTATTCCATACAACCAATTAAAGCTATCGCTCGCTCATCTCCAGAAATGTGCATTCTTGAAGCCTGTGCATATTTGCGCATATCAGTCTGAACATCAGCCACATCTTTTAATGTAAACATACCACTACGAATAAGAGATCGGATCGCATAACAATCAGCTTCTTGTTCAGCTGTTTGCCCTGGCAGACGAAAATAAAGATGTCCTAAAACATGGTGACCACATTCATGCGCAATAAAAAACAATTGCGAAGCTTGGGATAATTTTGATAAGCGGCGAATATTCAAAATAGTCATCGGTCCCATAGCAACACCACGATGGCGCATCAAATCTGAAAACGCAACGTCACTTAAACTATCATTTCTGACATGAAGCACAGGCCGACTATAATAATCAGTACAACGGCTATCTAGATATTTATGGCTAGGTACCTTTTTAATATGTCCCTGATTAATCTGCTGACTGGCCTGATGCTTAACTTGTGAAAATACTGCTGGGATACTAACAAAGGACAGACATAAAAACAGAACAAAGGTGATTTTAAAATTCATTACGAAGCAGTCTCCTTTAATAAATTAAAGTTTCACTCCCTGCTTTCATGATGACATTAGTTCCGTTTATATGTCAAATCAGCATAAATTTATCAGTAAATACAATCTTACTTATGCAAATTGCTACTTATTCAAGTTCCATAATCACAGCATCAACGGCAAGGCTATCACCAGCTTCTGCATTAATTTTGGTAACAACAGTATCTCTCTCAGCTTTAAGGATGTTTTCCATCTTCATCGCTTCAACGATACAAAGTGATTGACCAGCCTTCACTTCTTCGCCTTCTTCAACCATGATTTTCACAACCAAACCAGGCATCGGACATAAAAGCAGCTTAGATGTGTCTGGCGCGACTTTAATAGGCATCAAAGCAGCAAGCTCAGCTTCACGTTTTGTGTAAACAAAGGCTGGAGAAGTGACACCCGAATAAGAAAGCTCATAGCCATTATCAATTGCGCGAACTTGAACAGCAACATCTTTGCCATTCACAGTACCAACCCACAAAGGTTCACCAAACCACCAATTCGAAGAAACTGAAACAGCCTCTGCCTTTTCGCCTTTGAAATGAATAGTCAAGTCATCAGTCTCTGGTGCAACTTGCTCCACTGTTAACTCTTGGCGAACGTCTGAGATAAGCACAACTCTATCTTCAGCAAAAACAACAGGTCGCCCTTCCATCTGATCAGAAATATGACGGCGACGAGTATTACCAAGATAATCAATCGCAGCAGCAACACATGATAAAACTTTAAGCTCTTCACCTTCAGGCGCACGGGGCTCAAATCCATCCGGATATTCATCTGCAATAAAGCTCGTTGAGATATTTCCAGTCACCCAGCGCTCATGCTGCATAATCGCACTCAAAAATGGAATATTATGCTGAATACCGTCAATATAAAAACGATCAAGTGCGCCTGCCATATGTTCAATAGCTTCAGCGCGTGTCGGAGCATGAGTGATAAGTTTTGCGATCATCGGATCGTAAAACATTGAAATTTCACCGCCCTCATAAACACCCGTATCATTTCGAATAGTTAAACCACCTTCTGTACTTTCAGCTGGTGGCTGATAACGAACCAAACGACCAATAGAAGGTAAGAAATTACGATAAGGGTCTTCCGCATAAATCCGGCTTTCAATTGACCAACCATCAATTTTCACATCAGATTGCTTAATCTCAAGTTTTTCACCAGCCGCTACTTTGATCATCTGTTCGACCAAATCAACACCAGTGATCAATTCAGTAACCGGGTGCTCAACTTGCAAACGTGTATTCATTTCAAGGAAATAGAAGTTACGGTCTTTATCGACGATAAATTCAACAGTACCGGCACTTTCATAATCAACAGCCTTAGACAAAGCTACAGACTGCTCACCCATTTCTTTACGGGTTGCATCATCAAGGAAAGAACTTGGAGCTTCTTCCAAAACTTTTTGGTTCCGGCGTTGAATAGAACATTCCCGCTCGTTCAGATAAATTACATTGCCGTGCTTATCAGCTAAAACCTGAATTTCAATGTGGCGTGGTTCAACAATAAATTTCTCAATAAAAATCCGATCATCACCAAAGCTAGACATCGCCTCAGACTTCGACGCATTAAAACCCTCTTCAACTTCATCAACAGAATTGGCAATACGCATGCCCTTACCGCCGCCGCCAGCAGAGGCTTTAATCATCACTGGGTAACCAATGTCATTAGCAATCTTGATAGCTTCTTCAGCAGTTTCAATTTCACCCATATAACCAGGGACAGTATTCACCTTAGCGTCATTCGCAAATTTCTTGGATTCAATCTTGTCACCCATCACTTCGATGGCTTTAACATTCGGCCCAATAAATGCGATACCAGCCTTCTCCAAGGCTTTGGCAAAATCAGCATTTTCAGATAAAAATCCATAACCAGGGTGTATAGCTTCTGCACCGGTTTCTTTAGCAGCAGCAATAATCTTCTCAGGTAAAAGATAACTTTCAGAAGCCGCCGAACTACCAACATGCACAGCTTCATCCGCCATTTCCACATGCAACGCTTGGCGATCAGCATCAGAATAAACAGCCACAGTGGCTATACCCATTTTTTTAGCTGTTTTAATGACGCGACAAGCAATTTCACCGCGATTGGCTATAAGGATTTTTTTGAACATATTTTTCGACTTTTTCTTTATCTAGGTTTTCCGGATGCCTTCAGCGGTTTCTGGTAGGAAACGAAAGCCAAATCAAAACTAAACATCTGAAGCACATCTAATGCGGATGCTAGTGGGCACCTGAAGTTCAACTAAATTTTATGATATCTGTGTTTTTTTATCACATATACCGTGTCTCTTTTAAACATAGTTTGTAAGGGGGACAAGCACTCTCCTTAAGTTTTCTTATAAAGAAATTAAAAAACAAGCAAGATGAAGCATTACAATCCATTTTAGCCAATTTTTTCTAGTACTTAAGCCTAAATAAGTAAGCGATAAATAAGCGTGGCGATTAATCCGATACCGGCCATACCAACAATAAAGTCAAACAAAGCCTTAAAACCACCACGGCCAATTGAGGCTAATTTTTTTAGTTTTTCTTCCTGAGACAGCTTTTCATCGTTCTGCAAATCTTGAAGACTATTCGCTAAAGTCGTAACAACCAGCTTGCGCCCATACACACCAACCAGAACATGTATAGATAAGATCATTAAGATGCCTAAAATGCTGGCAAACACACTAGGCGTGGTCAATCCATAATGTAGTACAATCAGCGCCATAAGATAAAACATGCCAGCAAGCGCCTCTAGCCCATCATTACATCTATGAGCCAGCCAAAGCGGTGAAAAGATAAAACCGGGCCAGCACCAGGATGGTCTCAGCTCACGTCCATCTGAATAGCTTTTTTCATAGTATTTTTCATAAACACTATCATTTTTTCCCAAATAATCTTTGAAATGTTCAGCAGTTAATAATGGAAAACCAAACGCATCATAATATGTCTCTCCAGATCCATGAGACAAACCTATTTCCCCATGACGCAAATAATCCATCAGCACGTCAGATTGATCACTTGGTAGAACAGCATAAATCCGCCGGTCATTTTGAGTCCAACCATATTCTTCATCTAAATAATAAAGAATATTCAGACGAGCATCCTTCTTAAAAGAGCTCTCTATCTTGGCCTCTGTTAAATTGTCTCCAAGGGCTGTTAAAATTTCATATTCAGCGTAATTTGAAATATCAAACGAGCACTCGCGAACTCTGTTTACAAACTTTTTCCATTCGGCCGTATCCCAAAGCGACCATGGCCCCATTAAATTTTCGATTTCATCATCTATATGTTCATAAGAAACATCATCAATACCAACCTCATAAAAACTGAGCCGATCAGAAGCTGTCTCGCTCTCATCCAGTTCAGTGGTAATCTCTGTGATATTAGAAATGTCAGGAATATTGGAATGAGCGTCCCCAGAGGCCACCTCACTTACAGCATCCTCTTCCTTTAACTCCGTTAAATTAAGCTCAGCTGATGGAGATGTTTTAGCTTCACGTTCAACGGTTACCTCATCAAGCGTTAAAACATAACTATCTTCAATCCGAGGTTCAGCATCATCTAAAGCCCGCTCTAAAGTTAAGTTCTCAGCCCCTTGTTCCTCAAGAGACGGTTCTACAGTCGGTGAAAGATTTTCTTCATGATGAGAGGAGCTATCAGAGGACTCTTCTTCATCGTCCCAATCATAGTCATAATCAAAATCATACTTAGATAAATATATAGCCTCATCACGAGCTTCTCTGAGAGTTTGAAACTGCTTAGGGTCTTCATCAGGACGGATGGTTTTGAGCTTTTTTGCATACGCTCGTTTAATCGCGCGCTCATCATCCGTTTTTTCAATACCCAATCTTTCCCAAACATCCATGAAACATCAATCCATATCAAACATACTATTCTCAAGTTCACTTAAGCTTTGAGAAAATTGTTCACGAACCTTATCAAGGTCCCTGTTAGATTGATCTGTAATCGCTTGCTCAAAATCTAGAATGAGCGAACGAACATAATCTCGCTGTGCCTTCAAGCTTTCTGCGTAAATGCGCTCCGCCTTTGCAATTAGCACCGCATTTTCAGCATGTTCACGTGGATGTAGCTTAATCCCGCTCAAAGCTTTAAACCGTTTTTCTAATTCTTCATCAGAAAGATTAGCTTGGTTTTT
>CAXIDO010000043.1:0-9914 GCA_964022745.1 uncultured Methyloligella sp.
CCAAAGTCTCCGGGGCATGTTTTGCAAGCTTGGTTCGAAGCTCAGTTGAAAGCCCTGAGATACCTTCATATGAGAAGCCGGCCGGAATAGACAAAGCCTCATCCCGGCGAAGAGCTGCAATATCCGCATCTTGCCGCTCTAAATAAACCGCATAGCGCGCTTCGATAATAACCTGTTCAGCTATGCCATCCTCTAAAGCCCGAATTTCAGGCCAAATAGCTGATAAATCTGCCAATGAGACACCCTTATATGAAAGCAATTCAAACGCCGTCCGATGGCGTCCATCCTTCTTGATGGAAATTCCGTGGGTTTCCGCTTCATTAGGCGTTAAACTGAGAGATTTAAGAAGATCAATACCCTTCGAAATCTGAGCTTGTTTCACGTGAAACAATGCTGCTCGCTCAGAGCTAACAAGCCCAAACTCAATTCCAACAGGCGTTAAACGCTGGTCAGCATTGTCAGAACGCAAGCGAAGCCGATATTCAGCGCGAGATGTAAACATACGATAAGGCTCGGTAACACCTCTAGTAACAAGATCATCAATCATCACGCCCATATACCCATCAGCACGGCTAATCTTAAACTCTTTATCTGATCCACTTGCTTTCAAAGCTCCATTCACCCCAGCAATTAAGCCCTGAGCTCCAGCTTCTTCATAGCCAGTTGTTCCATTAATTTGCCCCGCTAAAAAGAGGCCTGGAATCTTTTGAACTTCTAACGTTTGAGAAAGCTCGCGTGGATCAACATAATCATACTCAATGGCATAGCCTGCCTGAGCAATACGAACATCCTCAAGCCCCTTCATCGTCTTTAGGAAGGCAAGCTGAACATCCTCTGGTAATGAAGTTGAAAGTCCATTCGGATAAATCAAGTCACTAGCCAGCCCTTCAGGCTCAAGGAAGACTTGATGAGCCGAACGTTCTTTAAAACGCACCACCTTATCTTCAATAGAAGGACAATAGCGCGGTCCAACACCTTCAATTTGCCCCGTATACATAGGTGCTTGATCAAGATTAGACGTAATCAGCTCATGCGTCTCTTCATTGGTATGAGTGATATGACAGCTAATTTGCGGCGTTGTGATCTCAGAATTCAAGAACGAGAAAGGCTCAGGCGGGTTGTCACCTGGCTGTTCTTCTAAGATATCCCAATTTATAGATGCTTTATAAAGCCTTGCTGGCGTGCCTGTCTTTAGGCGGCCAATGCGTAAGCCAGTATCATAGAGCCGATCAGCCAGTTTAATAGCTGGCTCTTCACCAATTCGCCCAGCAGGTGTGCGCTCAGTACCTCGGTGAATTTCACCGCCTAGAAACGTCCCCGTTGTCAAAACAACAGCACCAGCTCTATAAGTTTCACCATCAGCGGTAATTACACCAGCACAAGCGCCATCTTCAATGAGCAAATCATCAACCGGCTGAGCTACAACAAACAGATTGTCCTGCGCCAATATCTCTTCCTGCATAGCAGCGCGGTATAATTCACGGTCAGCCTGGGCACGTGGACCTTGCACTGCAGGCCCTTTCGAGCGGTTAAGAACACGAAATTGAATGCCAGCTTTATCAATAACACGCCCCATCAACCCATCAAGAGCATCAATCTCGCGTACCAAATGTCCTTTACCCAAACCACCAATCGCAGGATTACATGACATCTCACCAATCGTCTCAAACTTATGAGTAATAAGCGCAGTCTTTGCGCCCATGCGCGCTGAAGCACTGGCTGCTTCTGTTCCAGCATGACCACCACCAACAACAATCACATCAAAAGGTACATCCCCTGATACGATGTCTCTGTGAGAACCTGGCTCAGTGAGCAAAGTCATATGCAAAATCCTTAATTTTAAAAGTAATCTGGAAACTGGATTTAACCATATAAGAGTTATGTATCTCTAAAGTTATAAATTCCAAACAGTTTCAAATTTCGAGCCAATACAACGCCATTATACATGATAAAGAAAGTAGGCACTTGTATATCTTCATAGCTCAAGAAACCGCCTTTATATTCTAACTATGGCGTGCAATCAACCAATCGCTCAAAATCAGGCCCTTGCCATGATCCAGAAAACAAAAGAATTCAGCAAACATTTAATTAATCAACGTTCAATTAAATGATACGGAAATCCTCTCTTTTGAATTTGTATTCTACCCGTCTATAATGTTTCACGTGAATCAAAATGTTCTAAGCTGTCATTACAACTAACATCACAAAGACTTCTTGGATTTAAAGTGTTTCCTATTTGGTGGATAGAAAATCAAAATAATTCGGTCCTTTGTTTCACGTGAATCATTTTTAGTATAGCCCGCCACTGCCGTCTCTCCTCTGTCGTAAATTTGGTTTTGGCAATTAGCGCTTGTTCTTAAAGATGTCTGACTGAAAGAAATTGATAGAATTTTAAAGTCTTGAGATGCCAGAGACTGATGAGATTAATCATGGAAAGAAAGAACTGATCTCACTTACAACTTCAGTCTCTTTGGGTGTTGGTTTGTTTCACGTGAAACTACAAGTCAATGCTAGTCAGAATAGGGCCCTAAGCGGCCTCATTAAAGATACGAAAGGTGCTAATCGCGCCTATTAACCTTTTGTTAATATTTAAAACCAAAAACAATCCCTCCCCTAACCCATTTTTCGTCAGACCAAAACTCCAATATTTTCTATTTAGCCACCTTAACTTTCGGCATAATTTTCACGTGGAAAGCAACGGGCTACGATAAATTCCAGACTAATGCCTCTAAATCATAAAAATATGATTCCGATTTTTGTAAAAAATCCCATCGGAAAAATGGAATCTTTCTTCCAAAAAGTGGGGAGGGAGTCATAAAAAATGGGGAGGGAGTCCCTTTTGCTAGGGAGGGAGTCAATTTTGTTCCAATTTTGGCAAAAAGATTCCTCCCCACCACAAAATTTTCATGTTTCACGTGAAACAATCACATTGGGGACTCAATTAAAATAAGTAAGGGCCAAATGAAAATTCTGTTGCATTTAAGACTCACCCTTACTCACCATAGATGCCACCCTATTTACCAATGCAAAATTCAATAAAGATTTTATCGAGCACATCTTCAACATCAACCTTGCCAACAAGACGACTCAATGAAAATGCCGCCTGCCTCAAATCCTCAGCTCTAAGTTCAGTGTCAACAAGATCGCCTTCAATAAAATTTTGCAGATCAAGAGAACATTTTCTTAAAAGTTCGCGGTGTCGTTCACGAGTGATAATCACCGTCTCGCCCTGCCCTACCCGTTCTTGAACGGCCTCTGAAATAAGCCCAGTCAGCTTGTCTAACCCAAGCCCTTCAGACGCAGATATTTGCACATCCACCAGGTCTGATTTCTCATCTAGTACATTTGATAAATCACTCTTGTTCCAAACTTTCAAAACAGGAATTTGATCATTGAAATTTTCATCTGTTAATTGGAAATGAGGATCTGTTCCATCGATCAAAAACAAGATTAATTCTGCTTTGTCAGCTTGCTCAAAAGAGCGACGAATGCCCTCAAGCTCAACCTTACTTTCAGTCTCACGAATGCCAGCTGTGTCAGTTACAATGACAGGTAGTCCATCAATATCTAGTCGAACTTCAATCACATCACGAGTGGTTCCTGCTTCATCAGAAACAATAGCAACATCACGTTTGGCAAGAGCATTTAAAAGACGAGATTTCCCAGCGTTTGGCGGGCCAACTATAACCACCCGAAATCCATCACGAACAATTTCACCGCGTGATCCATCATTTAAATACTGATCGATTTTCCCTTGAAGAGCTTGAACAGTAGGAAGCGCCTCACCCGCAATATCTTCAGGCACATCCGCTTCATCAGAAAAATCCAGAGCAGATTCAACCAGTGCAATTGCATAAATTAAATCTGTGCGCCATCCCTTATAAAGCTTAGATGTCTCTCCCCCAAGCTGAGTAAGAGCTTGAGACTTTTGCCCCTGCGTATCTGCTGCAATTAAATCAGCTAAGCCTTCAACCTCGATTAAATCCAATTTACCATTTTCGAACCCACGGCGAGAGAACTCACCACGTTCAGCCATACGACAATTTGGAAAGGAACTCAGCTTAGCCAAAACCGAACTAATAACAGCCCGGCCGCCATGGATGTGAAATTCAACAACATCCTCACCAGTAAAACTACGCGGTCCTTTAAAATAAAGAACTAAAGCTTCATCAAGAACCGAATTATCATCAGGGTCTATCAACTGGGATAAATGCGCCACTCGATCCGTTGGTATTTTCCTACAGAGTGATTTTGTAATATTTGGAACCTCTGGTCCAGATACGCGAATAACAGCAACCCCAGTTGGCCCAGCGCCGCTAGATAAAGCATAAATCGTTTCCAAACTCATTCGATTCCCCAAAATAGAAAAAACACAAAATCAAACCACGAAAGTCTAATTTAAAATCATTCTAAAGTAGACTAGTCTCCCTCATAATGATCTTTCATTTCACATAGAAGCTATCTAGTACTATACAGAAATTATAAAATTGCCATTAACTACAGGTTTCACCTGCCATGTCACTGCCCGCAACACCAGCTCTAAACCAACTCGCACAAGAAACCAGTCCCTATCTCCTGGCACACAAAGATAACCCGGTTCACTGGTGGCCCTGGGGTGAAGAGGCTTTAGAAGAAGCTAAAAAAACCAATAAACCAATTATGATATCCATTGGCTATGCGGCCTGTCATTGGTGTCACGTTATGGCAGATGAAAGCTTCGCTGACCCTGTTACAGCTAATCTGATGAACGAAAAATTCGTCAATATCAAAGTAGATAGAGAAGAACGGCCTGACATTGACCATATTTACATGAGCGCTCTCGCTGAACTCGGTGAACAAACCGGCTGGCCTCTAACTATGTTTCTAACGCCAGAAGGTAAACCCTATTGGGGCGGAACATATTTTCCAAATATTCAAGGAGACGGACGCCCCTCATTCAAACAAGCCTTAGAATTCGCCGAAACCATCTTCAAAAAGGATAAAGAGGCCGTAAAGCAAAATTCAGAAAGCCTCACACAACTCATTGCTGCCGAGCGCCCTAAAATGATGGGGCCGGATATCTCGGATGATATCCTCCTCAACATCAACCAGCGCCTTGGCGATATGATGGATGGCAAACATGGCGGGTTAAGAGGCGCTCCAAAATTCCCTCAATATCCTATTTTTAATTTACTATGGCGGATCGGTCTAAGGTTCAAACAAGACAGAGCAAAAACAGCCGTTGAAGCCCTCCTGCGTTCTGTATTCCAAGGCGGAATTTATGATCATTTAGGCGGTGGTCTGGCCCGCTATGCTACAGATGAAAAATGGCTTGTTCCTCATTTTGAAAAAATGCTGTCTGATAATGCCTTAATGCTCGAACTGGCCATCAATGTATATAAAGAGAAAAAAACACCCCTTCTAAAACAAAGAATTGAAGAGATTATAACTTGGCTTGAAAGAGATATGCTCACTTCTGAAGGAGCTTTTGCCACATCACAAGATGCTGACAGCGAAGGAACCGAAGGCAAATTTTATGTTTGGACAGTAGATGAAATCAAAGAGCTCCTTAAAGATGAGTATGACTTCTTTGCTAAACATTACGATGTCACTAGCGCAGGAAACTGGGAAAATAAAAATATACTCAATCGTCTGAAGTCAGCCGACTGGGTATCCGACGAAGACGAAGCTCGCCTGAGTAAAGCCAGAAACATCCTATTGTCTGCCCGCAACCAAAGAGTGAAGCCAAACTTAGACGATAAAATCTTGGCCGATTGGAATGGCATGGCCATAACATCACTCACCCTTGCCTCAGACACATTGGTCAAACCTGAATGGCAAGACCTTGCAATCAATGCTTACAACTTCATCAAAAACACAATGGATACGAGTGAAGGCCTTCACCATTCATACCGTTTAGGCAAATGCTCAAGCCCTGCGATCTACAGTGATTACGCTCAGATGATCAAAGCAGCCTTGAACCTGTATAATTCAACAGGCAATAAGAACTACGTTAATGATGCCATTAAATGGACAGAAGCACTAAACGAAGATTTCTGGTGTGAAGAATTTGGCGGATATTTCATCACTGGTAAAAATAGAAAGGATGTCATCATACGCGGCAAAACCGGCGCTGACGAAGCAACACCAAATGGCAATGCTATAATGATGTCTAACTTAATGTCTCTGTACCTTCTAACAAACGAAGAAAGTTACAGAGAAAAAGCCAAAAAAATCGTTCAGTGTTTCGGAAATGCGATTGCAAAAAACATCTTCTCACATGTCAGTCTTTTAGCCGGATCAATTGATATTTTAGCGGCAGCACATATTGTGATCATCAAAAAAGAAAAAGAAGACACCGTTGCAGACGAAATGATTAGAGCAATTAAACAAGCCCCCGTGTCAGGCATTATAATTCAATCTATTGAACAAACAGAAACGCTCCCGGAAAACTCTCCAATAAAAGAAAAAAAATTGGTTGGCGATAAAACAACAGCCTATATTTGTGTGGGTCAAACCTGCCAACCACCAGTGACAAGTAAAAAAGAACTAATAGATAATTTAATCAAAGCTAAGCAAGCTTAAATAAAAACCATCTCATTTAGTTTGCCAGCCTTATCAAATGCTCCTTTCTAGGTTTAACCCATTTGTGCCCGAGCCAATTGGGTTAAACCATTATAGCCCCAACTATCTCCCGCAACTTCATGTATCACCACATAACTTGCTTCAGCTATAGGTCCTATGATCTTTTTAAGCATCAAAGTGCTTTGTCTAATCATATCTGACTTTTCTTCAGCAGTATTCGTCCCCTGTGTCACTTTAATATCCATATAAACAGCTGAACTTGATGACATGCTCATACGTTTGGAACCAATAGCCCAATCACCAGCTTCATAATTATCAATCCGCACTGAAGTAAGCTCCTCTTTTTTATGCATTACCTCATTCATAAGTCTTGTTGTTTCTTTAAATAATCCTTCTCTCTGTTCCTCTGTAAGCTTAGAACCAGAATAAGTAATATTAATAAACGGCATGGCTAGTCTCCTTTCTTAAACGCTGTTTTAAAAAAGCTAACCCACCACAAAAGATAATAATAGTTTATTGTTTTTAAGAATTAGATTAATATAATTAATCTATGAAAATCGAATTGAGTTTAAAAATATGACCTTGAATCTGGACATGGATTGTCTACGCACATTCATTACAATTAACAATCTTGGAAGTTTTGCAGACGCTGCAAGCCATCTTCATCGCACAGCTCCCGCAATAAGGATGCAAATCAAGCGCTTAGAAGATCAACTCGGCACTAAGGTCTTTCAAAAATCAGGACGCAAAATGGTTTTAAGCTCAGCTGGAGAAAATCTGCTCCATAAAGCGCAACAAATATTAGATATAAATGATGAGATCGTTTTGCGCTTATCCAAAAAGCCCTTAAAGGGAAGAATAGCGCTCGGGGTAATTCAAGATTATGCGGATAAATTCTTACCCTTCATCTTGAATAAATTTAAATCAACACATCCAGATGTTCACATCACAGTCATTGTGGACAGCATAAAAAATTTAACATCACAAATCAAAAAGGGAACACTGGACCTTGCCATCGCAATTGATAATAAATCAAATTTAAAAAAAGAAAAATTAAAGCAAGAAAAAACGATTTGGCTCTCCAAACCTTCTCTTGAATTCGACCTAAAAAACCCACTGCCCCTGGTTGTTCTCGAAACACCCTGCACATTTAGAGAAAATGCAATTGATGCATTAAACAAACAAAAAAGAAGTTGGGAAATTGTTTTCACAAGCCCAAGTCTATCAGGTCTTCATGCCGCTATCGAAGCAGGTCTCGGCATAACAGCTCGAACCAAACTTTCATATAATGAAGAAATAACGCAAACCTCCAAAGCTTTAAAGTTACCCAAACTCCCAACTGTTGATTTCGTAATTTATGAAAAAAAGAAACAAACTGAGAGCACAGCAATTTTCAAAAAGATCATACAAAACGAAAGCCTGAAAATGTATAGACAAAGTATAGATAATCTCTAGCCTTGCCATAAAGTATTCATAAGCTTAATGTACAAAGTTTGATTTTATAAATGGATTTAGAAAAACTAGTTGTCACATGGAACTTTACACACAAATCGCAGCTCTACCCTATGTCTTCACCCAAGATGAACTTTTGATTTGTTTAATCACATCAAGAGAAACCAAACGGTTAGTCATACCGAAAGGCTGGCCAAAACTAGGTGTATCATCTCATCAAATGGCAAGAATTGAAGCTGAAGAAGAAGCAGGACTAATAGGGCAAATTTCAAAAGACACCATTGGCACATATAATTATAGAAAAAAATTACACACATTCGCAAACATCACTTGCGAAGTAGAGATTTATCCTCTTCATGTTTCTCACCAACTTATGGACTTTCCTGAAAACAAACAACGCAGTCTTCATTGGTTTAACCCCATAGAAGCCTCAAATAGAGTTGAAGAAAAAGAATTCTCAGAAATTCTTTTAGAAATAGAAGGTAAACTGACCAATTCACATAAAAAAATAAAGACCAAAAAAGCCAGCTAAATGCACAAGACTTCACTTAAAGTTTTGAATAAATAGATAGCGCTACATCTAAATTCCCTGTAAATAGACAAAAATTGGAAGTCTTGGTGGGGGGAACCAAAAATGACGGATGACAAAAGTCATGCAAATGAAGGCAAAATTTCTATTCAGAAACCTTCCTTAGATAAAGATCTTCATAAACTCAGTAAATTAGAAGACGCAACGCGCAACGCATCTCTTCACCTTGGTTCTTCTGGTATAGCATTTCTGTTTCTAGCCCTGGCCGGTATTATCGCTGCAACCTTACTTCCAAACCAGCCTCATTCCTTAATCATCATCATTGCCGCAATCATCGGCGGTTATATGGCACTTAATATTGGCGCAAATGATGTTGCCAACAATGTAGGCCCAGCTGTTGGCTCTAAGGCACTCACTATGTTTGGTGCCCTGATCATTGCAGCTGTGTTTGAAAGTGCCGGTGCTTTGCTGGCTGGCGGAGATGTTGTAAAAACCATTGCCAAGGGCATTATTGATCCCTCATTGGTCAAAGATAGCCAAACCTTCATATGGGCCATGATGGCAGCCCTCCTCTCATCAGCGCTCTGGGTAAATCTGGCAACCTATTTAAGAGCACCCGTATCAACAACACACTCAGTTGTGGGTGGTGTAATGGGCGGCGGTATCGCCGCTGTAGGCTTCAATGCAGTAAACTGGTCAACAATGTCAGCAATTGCTGCCAGCTGGGTAATCTCCCCGTTTCTTGGCGGACTTATCGCAGCCATCATATTAGCATTCATCAAAACGTTCATCATCTACCGAGAAGATAAAATAAAAGCAGCCCGTTTTTGGTTACCAATTCTTATATCTTTAATGGCCGGCGTTTTCTCAGCCTACTTAATGACAAAGGGCTTAAAAAAGATTTGGCGCCCGTCAAGCAATGAAATCATGATTTACTCTTCACTCATTTTCATCGCTGTCTATTTAATCATGTTGCCAACAATAAAAAAACAATCTGAAAATATGGCAAATAGAAATCAGTCCCTTCGGACCCTGTTTCACTTTCCTCTCATCTGCTCAGCTGCCCTGCTCTCTTTTGCTCACGGTGCAAATGATGTGGCAAATGCCGTGGGACCACTAGCTGCCATTCTACATGCTGTACAATTTGAAAATATTTCAGCCACTGTTCGCATTCCATCTTGGGTCATGCTCATAGGAGCCGTAGGAATTAGCTTAGGCTTGTTATTATACGGACCTCATCTCATTAAGATGGTCGGAGAACAAATCACCAAAATGAACCCAATGCGTGCCTTCTCTGTTGCTTTAGCAGCAGCTATCACAGTGATCATTGCTTCCGCATTTGGTTTACCAGTAAGCTAAACTCACATCG
>CAXIDO010000044.1:0-9733 GCA_964022745.1 uncultured Methyloligella sp.
AACCTGCTCAAGTGTGGGCACAGCGGGACGAGAGATGTACCATTTTGCTGTCCATCCAACCCATCCGATGACGATCAGCACCAAAATCCACTTCAGTATCTTCAAGCCCCTCTCCTTCGTACTACCTAAAGGTCATTATCACCCTGCGATTTGGCCCGTCAAGTTATAATGCCATATACAAAATAACTTAAATTAGGTGAATTTAACTGGGTGGAACATGGAATTCTAATTCTTACGCCTACAACATAGATAACGACAGCTGTTGCACATAGCTGAAATATCCAATCTATCCATCCGAAGAAGGAGTTCAGACCTTTTCTGGCTGAAGGACATGGCATAGCCACAGAGAAGCACGGCACAGCGCGGTTGCCACGCCGGCTGCAGGTGGGCAACCTGAAGGCGCATCAAAAGAAGAGGCAAGCTAAAGCGTCACTAAAAAGTAATAGCCCATCAGAGATAACTAGAGAAACAAATTAACTACGAGTTTCAAGCTCGTCTTTGTAAGTCCGTTGATAGCCAGTTGTCATGATTTCTGACGACTTCTTCCATGTCTCAGCATCAAACGCGTCATCAAAATCAAAACTATCAAACCCGCATCTTTGTAAATAAGCAGCTTGATCCACCAGAACATCACCTTTAACGCGTAATTCCTTATCAAAGCCAAGCTCTTCACGAAGAACTCTGGCTTGTGAATAGGCTCGCCCATCAGTAAAGGCTGGTAATTCAAGTACAACCATATCCGCTTTGGCAACCAAATCAGCATGATCTTCAACGGCAATATCATTGCTAATTAACAAAGCAATACGACCAGAGTGGTTCGAAAGACGCTCTGCTTTTTCCAGCATAACATTCAACGGAATGATAATATCAGCAGATGATGGAACATCGGCTTCTTCATCGAGAAGTGTCCAGCTATCCTCAATGAGTGCACCATCTTTAATGATCGGCATATAAAGCCTCCTTAAAGGGCTCTAGCCCTACACGTTTAACAACTTGAAGAAATGTTTCGCTTGCCTCATCACGCAACTCAACATAGCGATTTACAAGGGTATCAATAGCGCCAGCAACATCATCACCAGAAAAACCGGGGCCAATAATCTCACCAACTGCAGCGGATTCATCACCTGAACCACCTAATGTGATTTGGTAATATTCCTCACCCTTTTTATTCAAGCCAAGAATACCGATATGTCCCGCATGATGATGACCACAAGCATTGATACAGCCTGAGATCTTAACTTTTAAATCGCCAATATCTTCCTGGCGTTTTTGATCTGCAAACTTTTCAGATATTTTTTGCGCAACAGGAATTGAACGAGCGGTCGCCAAGGCACAATAGTCAAGCCCTGGGCAGGTGATCATATCCGTAATAGCACCAATGTTAGCAGTTGCTAAACCAGCAGGAACGAGGGCTTGCCAAAGTTCAAACAAATCTTCCTCTTTGACATGAGCCAAAACGAGGTTCTGTTCATGACTAACACGAATTTCACCGAACGAATATTTTTCAGCCAAATCAGCAACCAAATTCATTTGCTCATCTGTTGCATCGCCAGGAATACCAGCAATTGGTTTTAAAGAAATATTCGCAATTGCATAGCCCGCTTGCTTATGAGCAGCAACATTCCGTTTGACCCATGAATCAAACGCAGCATTTTCAGAGCGCGCTTTAGTGAGAGCTACAGGGTTTGCTTCAGCTGCTTGATAATCAGGCAAAGTAAAAAAGCCTTGAATACGTTCAATCTCACCAGCAGGCGCTCTTAATTTATCCTTCTCAAGTCCATCGAAAATTTTCTCAACTTTGGCTTTGAACTCATCAACACCAGTTTCGTGCACAAGGATCTTAATGCGGGCTTTATATTTATTATCACGGCGGCCTTCAAGGTTATAAGCCCGAAGGATCGCAACGAGGTAAGGCAGTAAATCATCAAGGCTAATGAAATCTCTAATTTTCTTGCCAACCATCGGCGTGCGGCCAAGACCACCACCAACATAAACATCAAAACCGATTTCACCGGCATCATTTTTTAAAACTTGTAGCCCAATGTCATGAAAGGCAATCGCCGCCCGGTCGCTCGAGGCTCCTGTGATCGCAATTTTAAATTTACGAGGCAGGTAAGAAAATTCAGGGTGCAAGCTAGACCATTGACGCATCAATTCTGCATAAGGACGTGGATCCGTAGCTTCATCAGCAGCCACACCAGCCCATTGGTCAGATGTCACATTACGAATGCAGTTACCACTGGTTTGAATGGCATGCATTCCAACATCAGCCAGGTCATCTAAGATGTCCGGCAGGTCTTTTAATTTTGGCCAGTTAAATTGAATGTTTTGGCGGGTTGTAAAATGCCCATACCCTTTATCATACTTAGTGGCAATCATGGCCAGTTGCCGCATTTGTGCAGATGACAAAGTGCCATAAGGAACAGCCACGCGCAGCATGTAAGCATGCAATTGCAGGTAAACTCCGTTCATTAATCGCAAAGGGCGGAAATGAGCTTCTGATAATTTCCCAGAAAGCCGGCGCTCAACTTGATCACGAAACTGGGCCGCCCGTTCTCGTACAAATTTTTCGTCAAAATCATCATAAACATACATGGAGTAATTCCTGTTATTCTCTTAATATTCAATAACCGAGTGCAATTATTATACGGATGCCTTGTGGGCATCTAAAGTACAAAAGTGCGGATGCCTTGTGGGCATCTGAAGCACAAAAAAGTCAACTGAAGCGCAAATTAAATAGCGCGGTTGCTGGTGGGCAACTGAAGCGCAAATTAAAAGTCTGCGTAAACAATTGAAGGGCCGGTAGTGCGCATTTTCTCTCGAATAAGGTCTGGCACAAGCTTGCCCGCATCATCTCGTTTTACAACAATGGGGTAAATGTCAATTACCAAATTGGTCTTTTCTGCCTTGGCAATTAACACATCAAGCTCATCAATTTGCTCAGCCGTAGTTGCAATTTTTGCGTTTTGTAAATCAGGAGACCAGTTGCCGTCTTCAGTATAAAAAACAACATCGCCCTCGCGCAGCAATTGCCCTGTTAAAACTTGATCACCTTTTAGCTTTTTTGCCATTGTTTCTCTTGCCGTTATTTCTCTTTTGGTTGTCTCTATTTGCGGTTGCTAATTTTATATATAGCCTACCTAATTTAAAATCGTGCTTGATGAAAATGAGTTAAATCACTTTTCTGTTCAGCGACACAACATTACTAACTTCAATTGATTGAATGCGGTTGTCTGCTGAAAGCCCCATATCTTCATAAGAAAGGCCAATAAATAAAATCGCAGGGCCTTTAATCGAAAGCGTTTTGATCGTTAAAGTAAGGTCTTGTAGAGATGAAGAAAAAATCCGTTCATGATCATGACTTGCGTTCTCAACGATAATCACTTCTGATGTTAAATCGGCACCAGCCTGTTTGAGTGTCTCCACTATCTCAGACGCGATTCTAACCCCCATATAAATGGCAAAAGGTCGGCCTGTTTTCATAAATTCAACCACATCAGCCGCAACCACCTGATCTTTAGTTGCAGCAGTTAGCAGAGTGATTGAGCGGTGCTCACCTCGAAATGTAAGAGGTAATTTAATAGAGGCGCTGGCAGCTTGTGCCGCGCTAATTCCTGGTACGACTTCAACTTCAATACCAAACAACTGGCAAGCTGCAAGCTCTTCTTGCAAACGTCCAAAAATGCTGGGATCGCCGCCTTTAAGCCGAACAACCCGAGAGCCGTCCATAGCTTCGCGCACTATAATTTGGTTGATCTCTTCTTGTGATGTAGATGGCTTACCTGCTTGTTTGCCGACATAAATTCGTTTCGCATCACGGCGTGCATAATCCAGGATGTCAGGGTTGGCTAAACGGTCAACAACAAGCACGTCAGCTTCCTGTAAAAGGCGGTGCGCTTTAAGCGTCAGATATTCAGGGTTACCAGGCCCGGCACCAATGAGGGCAACAGAGCCCTTTGGTTTATTACCGTCGTCATCATTTCCAGTTGCTGAATGGTCAAGCTCAGCTAGAATTTCAGCTTCAAGGGCGAGGGCTGCTCCAGGTTGGTCGCCGCGCAAAACAGCTCTGCGAAACGCACCCTGCATCAAACGCTCCCACACGCGCAAACGAGCACGTCCATCATCAATTCTTTTCTTTAAAGTTTCTCGAATACGTGTTGCCTGACGAGCCAAATCACCCAAGTTTGCAGGCAAGTTTTTGTCGAGCAGCGCTTTGATATCTCTTGCAATCATAGGCGCTGTACCTTCTGTGCCAATAGCAACAGTAATAGGTGCACGCTCAACAAGAGCCGGTGTTAAAAAATCACATTGTGCAGGTGTATCAACAACATTTACCAGAACGCCAGCAGCTCGAGCTGCATCAGCAACAACAGTGTCGAGTGCTTCATCATCATGGGCTGCATAAACAAGTCTTTTACCCTGAACGTCGTCAGTTTCAAAACTCCGTCCCAGCAGGTTTATATTTGGAAAATCTTTAATAAAGCTCAGGATATCGTCATCAAATTCAGGCGCAACAACAGTTATTGTGGCTTCAGTTTTACTCAAAAGCCTAAGTTTCTGCAGAGCGGTCTCACCACCCCCAGTTACCAACACATGTGCACTTTTCGTCTCAACGAATATCGGAAAAAATTTCATAATCTAAGCAGTTGCCTCAGCTTTAATGTTTGAAGATGCCTCAGATGGCATCGTATCCGGCAAAGAGGCATCGGTTAAACGAAGCTCCAGCCCATCAAGCTCTTCTTCATAAATAATCTGACAAGAAAGTCGAGAATAATCCGTCACAATTGGCAAGCTATCTAGCATATCTTCTTCATCATCGCGCATTTCATGTAAACGAGCTGTCCATTCAGGAGCAACTTCCACCTGGCAAGTTGCACACGCGCATGCTCCACCACATTCAGCTTTAATAGGCAAACCATGCTCACGAATAATCTCCATCACTCGCCAGCCTTCAACGGCCTCAAGCACATGTAGTTTTCCCTGTTGATCTATTACGTTAATCACGCCCATTTTAAAATCGTCCATTTATCAAAGTCTAAATAGAAAAAGACTATTTGTTTAACACAAGTAAAGGCCTATCCATAATTGTCTGAGGCCACAATAACTGCCCCTGTTAGCGAGACATACGAACTGGCTTTCCATCTACAAAGTGAATGCCACATTCAGTTTTATCAGCGCCGCGCCAGCGACCGGCTCTGGGATCCTCACCTTCAGTCACTGGAGATGTGCAAGGTGCACAGCCAATTGAAGGATAGCCCTGAGCCACAAGCGGGTGGCGCGGAAGGTCATGCTTGATGACATAATCGGCTAATTCAGTTGGGCTCCAATTAATCAAAGGGTTAACTTTAATAGTGCGTTCAGTTTTTTCAAAGAAACCTAAATTAGCCCGAATATCATTTTGAAATCTCTTGCGTCCAGAAATTTCAGCAACATATGGTGCTAAAGCCTTATCAAATGGCAACACTTTACGAATATGGCAGCATGCATCAGTATCAGATTCCCATAAATCACCATTTGGGTCTTTATTCTGAAGCAAGTTCTCATCAGGTTGTATCGTTTGAATATTCGTCAAACCAAATTGATTAGCTAATTTGTCACGGTAAGCTATGGTTTCAGGAAAAAGCTTACCCGTATCAACGAAAATAACTGGGATATGACTGTCAATTTGTGCTGCCATATGCAACAAAATCGCAGATTCAGCTCCAAACGAAGAAACAAGGGCAATTTGACCTTTATAAAGGTCTTCAATCGCGATTTTTAGCACTTCCAGTGGAGACGCTGAGCTGTGAGCCTTATTCAAAGCCTCAATATCGAAAACAGCCCCTTCAGAGGAGAGGGCTGGCTTCGAAGTATCTTTCAAAGTCTTCTCAGCTTGCCCAGTTTTGTCAATTTGCATAATCTTTTCAGCTTGCATCTTCACGGCCAATCTACAGCAATCATCAATTATAGCATCAGCTACACGGTTTGTTTTACACTAATTAGGTGAATATTCTACGGAAATGCAATAGCTTGGGGCTAAAAAGGATTAATATTTCGGTTTACATGAGGTGTTAGAATAAATTTTCATAATCTAACGGTCAGATGAAGAAAGCAATTCCACTAAAAAATTGCCAAAAACAGGCAGTCTGGTTAGTACAGATGCTTGTAGGCTACCTGAATCAGAAAACAAAAACTCGCTATACGTAGAAGGAGCATTACCCTTTTCGGGTAATGGGACATGACGCCTGGGGCGTCCGGCGCCTATCGCCGCATCTCGTAGGCCCATGAGCCTCACTTATGGAATGCCCGTGAGAGATAACAGTGCGGATGCGTTGTAGGCATCTGAAGCACAGAATAAGGTGCGTTGTAGGCATCTGAAGCACAGCAAAAAAGCCATGAGAGAAAACAAATTAGTTTTTATCTTCTGGTAATGAGGGAATCGGCATCACATCCACCCCTTCTTCATGTAGCTCTTTAATCTCACTCACTTGTGCTTCACCATAAATACCGCGAGTTGGTTCCTCACCATAATGGATTTTACGAGCCTCAGTTACAAAGCGATCGCCAACATAGTCAGCTGTTTCAGTGATGTGATCACGATAATTACGAATGGCAGTGTTTAATTCTTCAAGCGCCCCTGCTTCAGATTTTTTAGCGGATATTTGTTTCTTCTTACGCGATGTACTGACATTGGGGGCCATAAGAGCTTTAGAAACATCTGATCCACCACACGAAGGGCATGACAACAATCCCCGCTTGCATTGTTGGTCGAAATCAGAGCTCGAGCGAAACCACGATTCAAACTCATATTTACATTTGCAAATAAGTTGATAGCGGATCATAAAACAGTCCTCAAAATTCAGTCCTTTTCTAAGGATGTAGCCAAAAAACAAAACCATGCAAAAATTTATAAGCTATTGCCAGAAATTTTAAACTTATTGAAAGTCTTTGCCATGGCTTAAAGATGGCACGATTTGTCGTGTTCTTTCAACTTGTCTTAAGTCTATCTGGCAACTATAGACCCCAGGCTCTGTTCCTGCATCTAATAAAATGTCGCCCCAGGGCGAAATAACCAAGCTATGGCCAAAAGTTTCCCGGCCATTATCATGTTTTCCTGTTTGCCCTGCTGCAACGATGAAACATCCAGTTTCAATGGCTCTGGCACGCAATAAAATGTGCCAATGCGCCTCACCAGTGGTTTTTGTAAAAGCTGCGGGCACACTAATAATCTCAGCCCCAGAGCGGGCCAGATGATGAAACAGCGATGGAAAACGCAAGTCATAGCAAATGGTCATACCAAGCTTGATTGAAATGTTTTGAGGTGCGTGAGTGTTACTGAAATTACAACCAGCAACAACACTACTCTCTCCAGCTTGATATGAGGCAGACTCATTATAATGCTCACCATTCGGCAAAGTCACATCGAACATATGAATTTTATCATAAAAAAACAAATGCGTATCAGCTGTTGCTGGAGAATAATCCGGGCCAATAAGGTAAGAGCGATTGGCAAACTTGAATTGGCCATTTCCTGCATCTTGATGATCAGTGAGGGGAACTGCTGCCGAGCCAATATGTAGCCAAATTTTTTGAGCAGCAGCTTTTAGAAACAACTGTTGTAGGGCGTCTTTATAAGCTTCACTTGTAGTGATACGAGCAACTTCTTTTGGGTTCAATTCCATAAGTAAACTGTTTTCAGGAGATTGTATGTAAGTCGCCCCCTGTTTAACCGCTTCGTCAATTTGCTCACTTAAAAATTCAAAGTTTTTCTCAAGAGTTTTGCCAGATGTCATCTGGATAAGCGCAAGAGTGAGTGTGGATGTTTCTGTCGTTTCTGAAAGATAAGCTGCCATTATCTTGCCTCCAAGCGCAAAAATAGAACTGAAGTATATGCAAAATGTTTACAGTCAAACTCGATGTTTCTAGTTCCTAATTGGGATTGGCCTCTAAGATTGCCGGCACGGTCAAGGGCATAAAGGTCATCACAGCCGCCAACATGTAAGTCATCAATAAAAATTTGCGGCACAGTGCGCGCACCTGAAGCACGCTCCATCATTATAGGGCGTTGATCAGGGTTTTGAGCAACGTTAATTTCAGTAAATTCAACACCTTTATGAGTAAGAAGCATTTTTGCGCGCTGACAAAAACTACATGCAAATCCGGTATAAACAGTTACAACTGCCATTTGAAATTCCCAACACAAGTAAAACAAAAAAAGTAAAATAAGACAAAATGTTTCCAGCTCTGAAAGCTTAAAGCCCCAGGAGCAGAAGTTTCACGAAGAAGTTATATATGGCTAAGCTATTGAGTTTCAACCCCAATATAGCCGATAATCGCTCCCATTACTAATAACACCAGTAACCAATGTCCAGTATCAATTAGTGTGAGGCTAAAGGGGCGCCCTTGAAAGCTATAATTCACCAATAATGTAGGTAAGATAAATCCAAGAGCAATGAACGCAGCGGTGATGAGGCCGTGCCTTACATCAACAACCATATGTCCCATCAAACCTGAAAGCGTAATCGCAAGAACCAGATTAGCAAGAGCAGCCAGAACCATAGGTACAACCGGCATCTTCTTCTTCCCGTTCTCATCAACCATATCGGCAGGGTCAATAGAAGCAGCCTTCATCCAGGTATTCCCTAAAATACCATACCAAATTCCACCGATGACAAACCCTACAAACGCTGCCACCAATATAGCAATTGTGCTTTGTCCTACAAAATCCATGAGCGACGTCTCCTGATATGATAAAGAATTGGTTCAATTTTAAAGGACTAACGGAAAAGATGCCATCCCTTTTCGTCAGAACTGTTTCTGATCGGATTAATTTTAAAGGGGAGGATTTTTCAAGCCACCCATTTTGCAAATTAATTTCCACTCAGATTTAAGAACAGGCTGCACTGAAAGCCGAGAATTATTAACCAAAATCATTTTCTCAAGTTTTGGTTCAGCTTTAATTTGATCTAATGTAACAGGCTCTGGGAAATCAGTAACCGCCATCACATCCACGCATTCCCACCTCTCATCTTCAGTCGTAGAATCTTGATGAGCCTCACGTAAAACTTCAACAATGCCGACAACACTTTTTTCTTTAATAGAATGATAGAAGAAACCAAGGTCACCCTTTTTCATTTCTCTCATATTGTTGCGTGCTTGATAATTTCGCACACCATCCCATTCTTCGCCCTTTTTGCCCTTAGCTTTTTGATCATCCCAAGACCAGGTGTTCGGTTCCGATTTAAACAGCCAATATTTCAAAGCAGTGCCCCTTTTAAAAATATATATCCACATGAAGTCAAAGTGGTAAACGCTAAAATAATGCAATAAAAACTTAAACTTAAAATAACTTGCTGCGAAACGAAAAATAATAGTTCCGCACAATAGGTTTTTTGCCATTTTTATGTATAATAATAAACAAGTTAAGACACGAAATTAACCTCATACCAATAAGTCTTAGCTAAATCTTCATAAGTTCTAGTGATGAAAAACTTCATTTTGCACGAGTTCTACTTACGTGATAAGCCGCTCTTGCATGTGTTTTAGTCATGAAATTATGAATTTAGCCAAAAAGTGAGTTTTGCTCCTCGGTATTTTTGAAATATGACTTTGAAACGTACCTTAGGCATAAATTTTACCATTGAACGAATTAAATCTGATGAGAGCACAGATCTAAGGTATGAGCTTAATTAAGAAAAAAAATTTAATTTGTAACAAGTGGCAAAAAGAACTTTAATTAGCGCGGATGCAAGTG
>CAXIDO010000045.1:0-9712 GCA_964022745.1 uncultured Methyloligella sp.
AATTTATGTTGGGGAAGCTCTCTATAAAGGAAACGGCTATAGTCACGAAGAGCCAGTGACCACAGCGATTGACCCAAAATTCAATGAAGGGCAACTATGTCTAATAGAAGTTGAGCTAGGTCTTGGCTGTATCGCCGTGCCCCTTTCAAAATATGAAACCTATAACACGAGAATTTGTCGCCCCTTGAACCTAACGCCGGAAGATCGCGCAACAGTCATTAATTTCATGATTGGAAATCTAGGCATTAAATATGACACGCGCAATATATTGGATTTGGCTAGGTATCTCTTTCCAACTCCTCCAATTCCAGTGAGGTGGCGGCGGCGGATGCTACAGCTTGGCTCTGGCGAGCCAACAAGAGCCATATGCTCAACCCTCATCGCACAAGCCTTTCAGAAAGTCCAATACCCGATTTTACCGCGTATAGAGCGGGTAAAAGGGCAAAAAAGATCAACAAGTGCCTATAGCCGCAGAGAAATTCTACACATTCGCCATCACAGCCTGTTTGCCCCTCGAGATTTCGACATTTCTCCCTACTTCGCCGTTATTAAACCAACAATCGAATATGGGTTTGACTACAAACGCGTCAATTGGGCGCCGTCTCAAGAAAGTAAGAAAGAGACAAAAACTCCGGATGAAGAAGGTAAAGCGACGAGTTAGAGCGTTCTGCCCAAAAGTGAATTCGGTTTTGGGTAAAAAGGAACGCTAAAACAAGAAACTAGAGCATTTTTTTAATTTATTAAAAAAGAGAAATGCTCTAGAGGCTAGCCTCTAAGTGCATTTTGATCAGATTCGCGTCTCTTTTCCTAAAATCACTCAATAAACCGACAAAAAACTTGTGCCCAGTGCATCAAACTCTTGGCGATAACAAAAAAGGGTGATATTTCTCGCCCCATGACAGAGAAAAAATCACCGACACCTTTAAAAAACATCCGCAACTTTTCAATCGTTGCTCATATTGATCACGGCAAATCAACGCTGGCCGATCGCCTCATCCAGGTATGTGGCGGCTTGTCTGAGCGTGAAATGCAAGAGCAAGTTCTTGATAATATGGAGATTGAAAAAGAGCGTGGCATCACCATCAAAGCGCAAACTGTTCGCCTCGATTATAAAGCCAATGATGGCGAGACCTATCAGCTCAATCTAATCGATACACCAGGCCACGTAGATTTTGCCTATGAAGTCTCCCGCTCCTTGTCGGCGGTTGAAGGCTCACTTCTGGTTGTTGATGCGTCGCAAGGTGTAGAAGCCCAAACTCTGGCAAATGTTTATAAAGCCATTGAGAACGATCATGAAATCGTAACGGTTCTTAATAAAATTGATTTACCGGCCGCCGAACCGGATCGCGTTAAAACGCAGATCGAAGATGTTATCGGCCTTGATGCTTCTGATGCCGTCGAGATCTCAGCCAAATCAGGCATGGGTATTGATGATGTGCTTGAAGCCATCGTTGAAAGGCTCCCTGCACCTCAAGGTGAAATCGATGCCCCTCTAAAAGCTATGCTGGTTGACAGTTGGTATGACGCCTATCTTGGTGTTGTTGTTTTGGTACGAGTGATTGATGGCACCTTGAAAAAGGGACAAAAAGTTAAACTCATCGCAACAGATGCCAGTTACTTGGTCGACCGCGTTGGTGTGTTCCGCCCTAAATCAGATTTAACGGATCAATTAGGCCCAGGCGAAATCGGCTTTTTTACAGCTGCAATCAAACAAGTGGCAGACACCCGTGTGGGTGACACAGTCACAGAAGAAAAGAAACCATGCGTTGAAGCCTTGCCTGGTTACCAGCCGGCTCAACCAGTGGTGTTCTGCGGCCTCTTTCCAGTTGATAGTTCTGAATTTGAAAATCTGCGCGATGCTATGGGCAAACTGCGCCTCAATGATGCAAGCTTTGAATTTGAGATGGAAACGTCAGCCGCGCTGGGCTTTGGTTTCCGTTGCGGCTTCTTGGGGCTACTGCACTTAGAGATCATCCGCGAACGCTTGGAACGTGAGTTCAATATTGATCTCATCACAACAGCCCCATCGGTGATTTATCATATCCATCAAACAGATGGCGAGCTGATCAAAATGCATAATCCGGCAGATATGCCAGATGTCATGAAAATTGATCACATCGAAGAGCCATGGATCACAGCAACCATTTTGGTGCCAGACGAATATCTAGGCGCTGTTTTAAAACTCTGCGAAGACAGACGCGGCCGCCAAACTGAGCTGACCTACGCCGGCACAAGAGCCATGGTGGTTTATGAGCTACCAATGTCAGAAGTCGTGTTCGACTTCTATGATCGCTTGAAGTCTGTTTCCAAAGGTTATGCCTCATTTGATTACCAATTGCTTGGCTATGAAGAAGGCAATTTGGTGAAAATGTCTGTGCTAGTAAATGCTGAGCCAGTTGACGCCCTTTCCATGATGGTGCACCGCGACAGAGCTGAGGCCCGAGGCCGCGGCATGTGCGAGAAATTAAAAGAACTGATCCCACGCCACCTCTTCAAGGTGCCAATCCAGGCAGCCATTGGCGGCAAAGTGATTGCTCGCGAGACCATTGCAGCGATGAGAAAAGACGTGACGGCAAAATGTTACGGCGGTGATATTTCTCGAAAGCGCAAATTGCTCGACAAGCAAAAAGCGGGGAAGAAGAAAATGCGCCAATTTGGTAAAGTAGAAATCCCCCAAGACGCTTTCATCCAAGCCTTGAAAATGGATGATAATTAAGCGCGGTTGCAGTGGGCAACTAAAGCGCTACTAGGAAAGTGTGGATGTTGATAAAAAATAGTCTATGTGCTTTCATTTTTTAACCCATTTGAGCCGTTTTTTTCTTCTGTTTAGTATTGTGTAAACCAATGTTGGGATTCAGATCGATATCATCAGTATGAACTAATAATCCTGTAAAATTTAGAAACATCAACTCTTTGATGAAATCCACGAGATGAAATTAACGCAAGAGATTAAAGAAAAACGTTATTTAAATGCTGAGCAACTTGTTCAGTTGTTTGATTGCATTGCACAAAATGGCCATGTGCTTATTGTAAAAGCTGATGGGGATAGAGATGTTTCGAAATTTACTTGTGTCATTTCTTTCCCGGATGATCCTGAAAAAGCCATTCGCATGGATGGTGAGACTTTATTGGAGGCTGTTTTTTTAGCAGTGTCTAATTATGACTTTTAAAGTAGTGACCATAAAACTCTTTCTAATTCTGAACCATGATTTACATTGGTAAAAACATGCCACTATAAGCTTAAATATATCAGATCATAAAAAATCCCATCAACCTAGGCCAGATGCTTTCTCACAGTTAGATAACCGAGAGTAAAAAAACGACGGTTGCTAATGATGATTTAAGGAACGCCACAAAAAAGCACAAATCTATTCATACGAAGAAGGAGCCCAGCCTTTTCCGGCTGGGGGACATGACGCCAGGGGCGTCCGGCGCGTTGCGCCGCACAACGTAGGCCAGCTGCTTTAGCAGCTGAATAGCCGTGAGACAAAAAATGACAAATCTATACACTCCCATCAATGAGCTAAAACCAGTAGGTGAAGACATCTGGATTGTTGATGGCGAGGTGATCAGTTTTTATGGTGCGCCCTATACCACGCGAATGACCATCATCAGATTAGAAAATGGTGATTTATTCTGCCACTCCCCCATCGCTTTAACAAAAGACTTAAAAGAACAGGTTGAGATATTGGGCAAAGTGAAACATTTGGTTTCACCTAACTGGATCCATTATGCCTATATCCCTGAATGGGCGAAAGCCTTTGAGGATACCGTTGCCTGGGCCTCTCCGAAAGTGAGAGAACGAGCCAAAGAATATAAGGTTGATGTGTCATTTGATCATGACTTGCAGGATGGTGCTGAACCTATTTGGGAAAAAGAAATAGACCAACTGATTGCCAAAGGAAGTAAGGCGCATCAAGAAGTCGTTTTCTTTCACAAAAAAAGCAAAACGCTTATTCTCACTGATCTAATCGAAAATTTTGAGAGTAAAAAAATCCCGTTTTGGTTTCGCATCTTAGGAAAGTTTGCCGGCATCCTGTACCCAGATGGTAAAACACCAATAGACATGCGTTTTACATTTTCGGGCAATCATAAAGAACTGAGAAAAGCAGTTGAGCAAATGATAAGCTGGAAACCAGAAAAAATAATCATTGCTCACGGAAAATGGTTTGAAAAAGACGCAATAGCTGAATTAAAAAGAGCGTTTCGCTGGTGCATGTAGCACCAGCGAATAAGATATTTAGTTTTTAATCACAATTCGAGCTCTGCTACGATTGCGTTTCACTAAATTAAACAATTCGCGCGCAGCTGCTGGGTGCAGGCGAATACAGCCATGAGAAGCTGGGCGGCCCAGACGTTTGATAGCATTGGTGCCGTGAATTGCATAACCACCCTTAAAAAAGATCGAATATGGCATCGGCGAATTATAATATTTCTTTGAGTAATGCATACGCTTTAAAAAGGTCGGTCGGTATGACCCACGCGGCGTATGATACCCACGGCGACCGGTAGAAACACGCCATGTATAATAACGCTTCCCGTTCACATAAACCCGCATCACTTGCTGAGAAACATCAACCTTGGCCACAATAGTAGCAGCCTGGCCCTCAGTAGAAAAAACAGCGCTATTAACACCAAAAAGAAAAGCAAAAACAAAAAGAAAACTAAATAACTTAAACTTCACAACTCACATCCTAAGTTAGAAAAAGAATACCAAGCCAATCTTGGTAATATCTCGGCTAATTAATCATGGAGCTTTATAAAAACCAACCGTCTGAGGTGAATGACCTGTTGATAATCAGGCCATGATTTGATGAGTATATCACAAAATGAAGTGGATAATTTTTCAAGTTGAAAATGAAGTGATTGAAGAGGGGTTTATTTTAAAAGCTTGACGCCAAATTATATGGACTAACTTCTTTTATAAAATGCACGTGCCTTTGCAGTAAGTGCCTTCGCTCCATCGGTTTTTAAACGCTCAATTTCATTTTGTAGTCTTCGTGATTGGTCCAGTAGGCGACTTTCTTCAGCTTCTAACCGTGTCACCTCAGCCTCTTTAATGTTTTTAGACCGCAATTGATAACGAACCTCACTAATCTGGTGTAAGGTATTATCATGATCATTCATGACTGTATAAACTTTGTATCCAAGTTGGTTCCCTTCTTTGAGAAGTGGAACATCACTTCCAGAGCAAACAGGACTGTAGCGTTTCCCTCTAATGCCAAGGTCTATTTGATGTTGAATTTTGCAATAAGATTGTAAACCCTCAACGCGTCCCTGAATATATTGGGCTTTGTTAGCTTTGATTTTATGATCAAGACAGGCGGATCTATGTTTTTCAAAGTAGGTAAGCAAGTATCCTAGTTAGCCATCAGCCTTGCCAATGGCGCGCCAGTCACCTACCGTACATTGGTCTTTGCTAAGAGTTGCGCATCCGCTCAAGTTGCAGAATATCAGGAAATAAAAACAAGAAAAAAACGCAAATCTGTACATGAAAAACACCAAAGCAAAGATCAAACATGATAATGAACAGTATTCAAATATTATGAACATGTAGAACCTGAAAAGCTAGTTAAATTATATTGCTGGGTAATGACGAAATTGATAGAAGGCCTGAACTATGGAAAAAAATGCAAAAACAAAACGAACTCCTCGTTCAAGAAAACCAGCAACAGCAAAAAAAGCAAAGCAAGTTCAAGAGCAAAGTAAAAACACCATCGCTTTGATCTATGATTTTGACGGCACATTAAGCCCTAAGAACATGCAAGAATATGCCTTTTTACCTAAAATCGGCATGCCAGCCACAAAGTTTTGGAAAGAAGTCGCAAAGCTCTCTATTGAGCGCGAGGCCGAACCGCTGATAACTTACATGCACCTGATGTATAAAAAGGCGAAAGAAAAGAACGTCCATATTTTAAGAGACGATCTTGTAAGCCAAGGCAAAGATGTCGAGTTTTGCCCAGGCGTTGAAAAATGGTTCGATCTGATTGAGGCCTATGTCAAAAAACAATCCAGAGATGCTGTAAACGTGCGGCACTATCTCATTTCCTCTGGCTTAAAAGAAATCATCGAAGGCACCAAAATTTATGATCGCTTTCATAATGTCTTTGCGTCGGAATATTTCTTTGATGCCTATGAACTCCCTTATCCAAAACGAGTGATTTCAGATACATCAAAAACTCAGTATCTTTTTCGGATTAATAAAGGCGTTGAAGATGTGAACAAATCCATCAATTCTCATATGCCAGAACAAGAGCGCCCCATTCCGTTTTCTCAAATGATTTATTTTGGCGATGGTGAAACAGATGTGCCATCAATGGCTGTGACGCGACAAAATAAAGGCTTTGCCATGGCGGTTTATCCAAAAGCAAAGTCGGCTAAAATTTGCAAAGAACTTTTCTCTGTTGGCCGCGTCGATTTTTATGCTGAAGCAGACTACACAAAAGGCTCAGACCTGCACAAACGAACATGCCTTCTCATTGACAAAATCCTAAGCGATATAAAGGTGCGAGAAGAAAAAGAAAAACTATAAGAATATATCTAACAGTACGATGACGAAATGACATCAAGCATGGCCAATGAGCTTCAGCAATGCAGATGCGTAGTGGGCATCTGAAACGTAAAAAAGCAATAGCCTGAGAGATAAAATAAAAAATTGACCTGATGAAGAAGGAGTATTGCCCTTTTCGGGCAATGGGACATAGCAGTTTTGCTATCCGGCGCAAGCGTCGCACCTCGTTGGCCTATGAGCTTCAGCTCATAGAATAGCCGTGAGAGATAAAAAAGGTGGGCGCCTTCTGTTCAATGCTAAATAATTTAATGATCTGCGAAACGAGGCGCCCCACCTAATCAAGTGTTAAAACTATAGCACGATTTTCTGAAATTTGCTAGATCTAACAAGATGATTTGCTAAAGCCTGTGCGGGACCCAAAAGGTGATATACTGGTTGCACATGTTTTAAAGAGGGAGTTTGACCAATGATAAAACGTTTGATTGGTATGCTTTTCATAAGCTTAGCGTGCACATCTTTAGTGAATGCAGAAGCCGTTAAAAAAGAAAAAGTCCCAGAAAAAAAACAAGAAAAAGCTAAACCGATCGCGGCCAAAAAACTCTTTGGCTTTGTTCTAAAAGGAGCCGACTTAAAAGCCAAAGCCATTGGCTATTATACAAGGGGCTGCTTATCAGGTGGTCAGCCACTAGCTGTGAACGGCGAAGCCTGGCAAGCTATGCGCTTATCAAGGAATAGAAACTGGGGCCACCCTGTTCTCATCAAATTCATTGAAGAATTTGCAAAAACAGTAAAAGAAGAAGATGGCTGGAAAGGCATTTTAGTTGGAGATCTGTCTCAACCTCGCGGTGGACCGATGCTCTCTGGACATCGCAGCCACCAAATGGGGCTGGACGCAGATATCTGGTTAAACGAAATGCCTGATAAACGTTTGACCTATAAAGAGCGTGAAGAAATTTCAGCCGTTTCCATGCTAGATAAAACAGGGCTTGCGGTAAATCCTAATGTCTGGACTGAAAACCACGTTAAAGTCATTAAGAGAGCAACGCAGTTTAAAGCGGTTCAAAGGGTGTTGGTGCATCCAGCAATTAAAAAAGCACTTTGTAAGGCCGCTGGAGATGATCGGGGCTGGCTTAGAAAAGTGCGGCCATGGTGGGGTCATCATTATCATATGCATATCCGCCTGAAATGCACGGAACCTTCATGTAAAGCGCAAGGTGGAACACCGGCTGGTGACGGCTGTGGCAAACCACTTGATTATTGGTTCAAACTCTTAACCCGGCCAGTAAAGCCAAAAAAGAAACCTAAAGGCCCGCCTAAAAAACCAAGAGTAAAAGATCTTAATTGGATGCCTAAGGCTTGTCATGTGGTTTTAAAGGCTGGTGATCCACCACTTCTAAAAGCACGCCAACTTAAAGATGAGATTGAACTGCCGGTGAGAAAAGCTGTAGCGAAAGCGCAAGAAACAGACGACAAACTCGGTGAATTGATAGAAAGCACAGAAACTGATCCAAATGCGAAACCTTAACTCTCTAATTAATCATGTCGGTTGGTAGTTTCCGCGGGAAAAAGTAAAAGGCAATTAAGGTGATAAGAGCTAGGCCAGCTAAGATACGAAAAAGAGTGTCAAAGCCCGAATATTCATGAACAGTTGAGATAAAAGGAAGAGTGGCAGCAAGTGCAGTGAACCCGACCACAAACCGGACACCATAAATACGAGCTCGGTATTTATCAGAGACAATCTTACTCAAGATAAAATCATTTATAGGGATTTGCCCAAACGCACCCAGCATAAATCCAAGAGCAATAATAAATGCCCACTCATCCTGAAGGCCAGGCATTAGAGCAAAACAGACAAACTGAAGAGCTGCTAAAAACATATATACGGCCCGTGGCCCGTATGTATCCAGGAAATAACCGACAATCAGTTGGCCAAATGAAGCGATAGCAAAAACTATGAAGGCAAGCACGCCAATCATAGTGGCAACATTCACCTCACCTGAAAGATGGTTAAGCTGAACCCAGTCGAGAGTATCTTTTGCAAAAGTTTGAACACGTTCATCAAAGATTTTAGGTAAAGCGAACGATGTCGATTGAAACAAGATACTAGTCACGATAGTGGTTGTGAAAATAATGATAAGAATGCGCATGAATAGAGGTTGTTTTCTCAAGTCGGTTATTGATGCCTTGCCGTTTTTTTCTTCCTCTAAATCGTTATCTCTAAAAGAGAATGAAGAAGCCGAGATTATATCCCGCCTGAGAAAGTAATAAACAAAACCGCAAAAAACAGAAAAACAGCCAGGTATGAAAAAGGCCATACGCCAGTCGGTTGTGTCAATCATATAGCCCGTTAAAAGAGCTGCGCTACCAACTCCCATATTCCCCCAAACTCCATTTGCTGCCAGACGCATGCCTGTGTTTTTCCAATGAATAGAAACAAGGGCAAGTCCAACCGGATGATAAATGGAAGCAAAAGTACCAATAATAAAGAGACCAAGACCAACTTCAAAGGGAGAGCTGGCATAAGAAGTTGCGATTGAGGCAAGGCCAATACCAATAAAGAAAACAACCATCATGCCATCACGGCACCATTTGTCTCCAAGCCAGCCAGAGGGAAGAGAGAATATGCCAAAAGCAATAAAACCAGGCGTCGCAAAATTTAACAAATCCCCATAGCTCACACCCCACTCACGATGAAGAGCGAGCGCTGCCACAGTGGCAAAAATCAGCATGAACAAATGATCAAGGAAGTGTCCAAGATTTAACAAGAGAAAATACAGGCGATCCTTAGTCATGTTATCTCATCGAATTGATTATAATTTTAGCCGAGCATAACAGACATTCGAGCATTGAGGTATATTAAAGCCCCTAATGGCTTAACTCACCCCAGAGGTCATATTCATCTGAATTCGTTACTTTTACTTTCACCCGGTCACCGGCTGCAAGCTCTGTTTCACCATTGAGGAAAACACAGCCATCAATCTCAGGGGCATCCCATTGTGAACGACCAATTGCACCCTCTTCATCAACCTCATCGATCACGACGTCAATCTCACGGCCAACACGGGTCGCAAGCACACGGGTGCTTACTTCTTGAG
This sequence comes from uncultured Methyloligella sp., assembly GCA_964022745.1. Taxonomy (GTDB): domain Bacteria; phylum Pseudomonadota; class Alphaproteobacteria; order Rhizobiales; family HXMU1428-3; genus HXMU1428-3. The sequence continues at coordinate 9,607 of CAXIDO010000045.1, forward strand.
CCTTTGCCATGAAGCGGTGCCAGCGTTCTTCTTTCACTTCCTCTGGTACATGATCATCTAGAGAGTTAGAACGCGCGCCCTCAACATTTTCATATTTGAAACAACC
>CAXIDO010000046.1:0-9706 GCA_964022745.1 uncultured Methyloligella sp.
TATGGCGCAACTCACAGAGATATATGAAAAATTTCTAAATTACTATTTCGCCTAAAACAACAGGCAAATCACATAATTATTTCTCTAGTAAACTTAAAGACGTTCTAAGTCTTAGACCTTTGATTTATTAACTTATTTTTGTTATTTTAGTACTGATTAATATTTTTTAATCAGTCATTTTTGCTGAATATTTAACAGCATCATTATTATTATTAAATCTTGAGGTGCATCACCTTTTACCATTCATGATTTGCTCTTTTTTTTCTAGAGCAATGATTTTATTTGAGAAAAATTATTATGATTTTAAATGCATTATCTTCATCTTTGATCCTCATTGATGAACAGGAAAAATTGATGCCTGCCATCTCGAACCGAGAACAGGTCATTGATAATTCTATCCGGTTGATTAAAGCAGCGGACCATCTCTCTGTTCCTATCGTTATTACTGAACAATATTCTCCAGGCCTTGGCTTAACGGTGAGTGAGGTGAGTGATGCAACTCATGGATCAGCTCAGATTATTGACAAAACAAGTTTTTCCGCCATGAAGGATGTAACCTTTAAGGATTATATTTCGGAACTTTCAAAACTTTGTCGGCAGTCATTTATAATAGTTGGTTGTGAAGCACATGTTTGTGTGTTGCAAACGGCTCTTGAAATTAAAGCCTCTGGTCACGAGGTTTTTATTGTCACCGACAGTGTGGGCAGCCGCGATCCAAAATCAGTAGAGACAGCTTTGGCTCGCATGAGTGCTGCTGGCATTCATTTGGTTACAACCGAAATGGTTTTATTTGAATGGATTGAGCGTTATGATTGCAAAGCTTTTAAAGCTCTTCGTGAGTTGATTGTTTAAGTTTATTTTCTCTATTTTTCTCACGGCTTATGCTTTTTTGTGGCGCTCCAGTTGCCCACAAGCAACCGCGCTTTAGTGGCGCTTCAGTTACCCACAAACAACCGCGCTGCTTAAGCGACGGGTACTTCGAGGGGTGGTGGCACTAGAGGGAATTAAAGCCAATAGATACTTAGGAAACCCAGGATCATGATAATCATTGTTAATGAGCCAACTAATTTTAGGTGCCTTAAGGCAAAGTCTCTTACTGGGCGTCCTAGATATTTAAAGACAATTGCGAAAAAATAAAACCTGATGGCACGGCCCAGCATTGCGACAGCAATGAACATGGGTAAGTTCACCCCCATCACGCCTGAACCAATGCAAACAAGCTTGAAAGGAATTGGTGTGATTGCTGCGCCAAAGATTGCGATTGCGGTTTTCCACCAATCATCTTTTGTTGTTTGTTTAAACTCTTCAAATTGCTCAGTTAAACCATAATAAGTTATGATTTTATCGCCAAAACCTTCAAAAAACAGATACCCAATAAAGTAACCAAGCAAACCGCCTAGAACTGATGTAATGAGAGCTACGTGCGCCACTCTAAACGCTTTGGACGGAGCCCCTAACATCATTGGAATGGAGACCGCATCAACCGGAAGCGGAAGCATTGCGCTTTCAAGGAAAGAGACCGCAGACAAGATGCCATATGCACGAGGTGACGTTGCGCCTTTGCGTATTTTTTCTTCGTCCAAAGTGATCATTTAGGTTTACCCGATAAATTATTAGAATGGTTGTTCTTTATGTATGTGGAATATGACAGAAATTAAAGCCTCTGTTGTTATTTATTTTTTGATTTGGGCTTTTGCAATTTTCTATACCTCACAAAAACCCATTTGGTTGTATTAAATTAGCTACTTTTGCGGAATTTTGTTTTGATTTTAGGTTTTTGTATGATTTTCAGGTCTAAATGTGGATTTTTAAACTTTAAGGCAGCTCTTTCTTTAATTGCCTAGATTTAATATATATTGTTGAATTTTCAGATCTCTTTCTACGAGCAAAGCTTTAAATCCCCTTTTTATGTATGACTGGAACGCATGATAAAAACACCGCAAACCATTGAAGACTTCGAAACTGGTATTTTGGCAGGTAATCGTACTGTTCTGGCCAGAGCTATCACACTTGTTGAAAGCCAAAAAAGTGAGCACAGGAAAAAAGCGCAAGAGCTTTTGTTAAAACTTCTTCCAAGCGCCGGCAAAGCTTTGCGCGTTGGTATTACTGGTGTCCCTGGTGTTGGCAAATCAACTACGATTGAAGCTCTTGGGTTATATTTAACCAGCATTGGAAAAAAAGTTGCGGTGCTTGCTGTCGACCCTAGTTCTTCTGTTACCGGCGGTTCTATCCTTGGGGATAAAACGCGCATGCAAAATCTAAGTGTCGAGCCAAATGCTTTCATTCGCCCCTCTCCAACATCAGGCACACTTGGTGGGGTGACTAAGAAAACAAGAGAAACGATGGCTCTTTGTGAAGCAGCTGGGTTTGACGTTATCTTGATTGAGACCGTTGGTGTTGGGCAATCAGAGACTGCTGTTGCCGAAATGGTAGATTTTTTCCTTTGCCTCATGTTGCCTGGTGCGGGCGATGAATTACAGGGAATCAAGAAGGGCATATTAGAAATTGCTGATATGATTGCCGTCAATAAAGCTGATGGTGAAAATGAAATGCGTGCAAAACAAGCTGCCAGTGAATATCGTGCTGCTTTGCATATTTTAACGCCGCAAAGTAAAAACTGGTCCCCTCCCGTTATTACTATTTCAGGTTTAACCGGGCAGGGACTTGATCATTTATGGGAAAATATTGAAGCTCACCGAACAGCCCTTTCAGCAAGTGGTGAATTTGAGGAAAAAAGAAACAATCAAGCTGCTACATGGATGCGTGAAATGGTTGAAGCTCGCTTACTTGCAAGGCTCAATGATAATGAAGACATTATTCAATTAATTGAAAAGTGTGAGGGGGAAGTTCGTTCTGGAGTATTAACTGCTACTCTTGCTGCAGATAAAATTTTTGAAGCTCTCTGAAAATTAAAGCCACTAGTTATTGACTTCTATGTTGGTCACTTTATCTGCCAATGTTTGCAGCAAAGGTTCGGTTAATTGGAGATAAATATATGTACCGTTAATGGGGTGAGTTACCACTCTCAGGCTTCCACCATTTTCCTCAGCCATTTGTTTTGCAAGTCTTAGGCATTTTCCACCATTTTTCAACTCTTCTACTTCAGGCACAGTTTTAGCTGAAATTGCACCTAAAACTCGATTCATTGTTTGTTGGGCAATACCAAACTGAGGATTGCGACATTCAAAATTCATAGTAAGGTTCTTATTCTCATCCACCATAAGTTGATCAAGTTGGAAGGTAATTTGGCCCTTCCTGATATTTCGGGTTGCATGTTCAACAATGTTATAAAAAACCTGCTCAACTCTTTGACAATCCTGTAATTTAAACTTCTTAGCGGAACCAGGGATGTCCCATGCCAAGGCAATATCTTTACCCTGTATTTCTTCTTCAATGATAGTTTTTATGCGCTCAAGAGCACCAGCTAGAGATTGATCAACCAGATTGTACTGATCTGTTGTGTGTCCAGTATCTGAATAAAAGGCTGCTTTCTGGCTAACACTCATAGCAGTAAATGAATTTTGTAGGATTTGCGCCATTTGTTCTTCAACGTAACGGTTGCCGCAGGTATCTTTTACAGCTTGGGCGGTTTTTGCTATTTGTGTGATGGCTTTTTCCATACTGATTTGCAAAGTTTTAGCTGAACATTTTTTTTGTTGCTGTTCTCGAAATTGACCAAGCTCGGCGATTTTGGTTTCATTTTCGGCTGTATCCATATCCGACATATCTCTTAAAGAAACAATGTAGGCTTTTTGATCGCTTATGGTGTATTTATTAATGGTTATTTTTGCAGGAAACTCTTCACCATTTATACGGCAACATTTGATTTCATTCCTGTCGTCAAGGTTTTGGTTTACATCTTCAGATTCTGAAAACATAGTGACTAGTTTTTCGTGTTTTTTGTGGCTATCTTTTGGAATGAAAGTAGAAAGATGTTTTCCGCGCAACTCTTCAGGTGCAGCGCCAATCAATCGGCCAGCATTTGCGTTGCTATACACAACCTGGAAAAGATGGTTGAAGACTATAATGCCATCTTGTGTTACATCAACAATGGCTTCAAATAGCTTTACCTTCTTTTTTAACTGTTGAGTTAAACCATTCTCAACTGTCATCAGTTTTACCGCACTTCACATCATATAAAAGGCACGTACGCCGTATACGGATAAATATGCCCTTTCTATGGTCTTCCCTCTTCGTGTAAACTTATAAAGGCTAAGCAGAAAATCGTTTTATTATGGTTAACAAACTTCATTAAATGTAATAATACATTCATTTGGTGCCCATATACTTAAGGTTTATAAATTTATGAGTGTAAATCGACGTGACCTAATTTTAGGCTCTCTTCCACTTGCAGCTGGAGCTACGCTTGCGAATAGTGCTGAAGCAAAAGCCACTAAGCCTATAAAACTGGCTTCTCTCTCGTTCACAGCTACTGGTCTTGTACCAAATGCAAAAGCTGATCAGACAGCTAAACTGCAAGCTGCTATCGATTTGGCCGCAAAGAACAAGGTCAAGCTCACCTTGCCAGGTGGAAGGTTTCTCACTGGGCCTCTCACTTTAAGAGCCGGTTCACATATTGAAGGCGTTTACGGAGAGACTGTTCTTCAGTTCTCTAAGGGGGCGTCATTCATTTCAGCAAAAGACCTCTCAACTGCCACTTTACAATATTTAGTGTTTGATGGTGGATCGCGTGGATTTACAGGCGGTTCGACGAATGGTCTCTTAAGCTTCAATAATATTCCCAACCTCCTCATAGAGCACTGCTTTATTAAAGATGGTTTGCTCAACGGTTTGAGTTTACAAAATTGTGGTGGGCATATCCATGCCAACAAAATTAGCCTATGCGGCTCAGCTGGGATTTTTGCGACGGATTCCTCTCAATTAGAAATATCGCACAACCATGTTACGGACTGTAGCAATAATGGCATACTGGTTTGGCGCTCTAAAAAGGGGACTGATGGGACGATTGTTTCTCAGAACCATATTCACCGCATCAAAACAAAAGATGGTGGATCAGGTCAAAATGGAAATGGAGTGAATGTTTACCGAGCGGGAAATGTGATCGTTTCTAATAATGTGATCAGTGATTGCGCTTTTTCTGCTGTTAGCTGCAATGCCGCCGATAATATTCAGATACTCAATAATAGTTGTTCGAAACTTGGAGAAGTTGCCCTTTATTCAGAATTTGGTTTTGAAGGCACAATCATTTCTAATAACATGGTCGATGATGCACATGTTGGTATTTCCATTACCAACTTTAACGAGGGGGGACGCTTAGCGACTGCCACTGGCAACCTCATACGCAATCTGAAGAAATATAAAGGCAATGCCGCCATTGGCATCGCCGTTGAAGCTGATACGATGGTAACAGGTAATGTGGTTGAGAAAGTGCCTGGACTTGGCATCTCTCTTGGCTACGGCAAATATATGCGACAAGTTACCGTGAACAACAATCTCATTCGTGATGCTCAAATTGGCATTGGTGTTTCAACACATACAGAAGCTGGTTATGCTCTTATTGCCACGAACATGATAACCGGAGCGAAAAAAGGTGGCGTACGGGCAATGGACCTTGAAAAACCAATTGGCCCAGACCTTACCAAATCAAGTTCAGAAGCGTTCCTAAACTTGGCTGTTTATGGAAATGTTAGTCTCTAGTTTTCTCTCACGGCTATTTCAAACGCTGATGCGTTTGAGCCTCCGAGGGGCGGTGCTTGCACCGGACGCCTCTGGCGTCATGTCCTATTGCCCAAAAAAGGGCAATACTCCTTCTTCGTCTGGTTAGTCTTTAGTTTTCTCTCGCAGCTATTGCTTTTTAGTGGCGCTTTAGGTTGCCCACCAGCAACCGCGCTTTAGTGGCGTTTTAGGATGCCCACCAGCAACTGCGCTGCTAAAGCGGTAGGCCATCCGAGGGGCGGCGCTAGGCGCTGGACTTCTCTGGCGCTATGCGCCCATGTCCTGACGCCGAAGTGGCGTCACTCTTTCGCCGTAACTTTAGTTCTTTATTTCCCTCTTAAAAAAGAGAGTTTAGATTTTTCTATGTCTTGCTCTTGCGCCGCGCTCGATGGCTGCTGTTACCAATTTATCAAGATGCAGACTATCTCGAAGCATTTGAAGGAAACGAATTTCTTCTCTTTCTACTTTGCGATCAATGATCGCGATCTCAACTGCAAAAGCATAGGCTGTTTCTCTTAGTTTTTCAGGGATCGCAATGGCGATGGCTGCCAGGACTTCGCTTAATCCATTTTCCTTGCCAAGATCTTCACCGCATTTGGCTGAAACTTTTGTTAGCAGATCAATGTCAAAGTCTTCGAAAACCGGAGAATTTTTCACGACAGCGCCAATGCGCCCTAGTTCTGTATCTGAAATATCTCGATCCACACCAGACATTGTGAGCATTGTATAAATTAAAGCTTCATGGATTGATAAATTAAGGGACACTTGCCTCTCCTTGTTAGTAACTCTTACTTTCTTTTAGGGCCTAAACCCTAGCTAAACTCTTAATTCACGTCGAGTATTATAAAATATCTATTATTGACGAAATTTGTACACTCAAATAGGGTCCAGACTTCATATAGGATTTTTGATTTGCCCACTTTATTGGCAATCCCATTTTCATTTTTTGGCTAGAGGTCAATCTAGATTGCATTTTGTTGCAATTTAGCCTTAAGACCATATAAGAATTTATTATTTATTTTAAAGGGTTATAGAAATAATCATGAGTGACGGTGCGCTAAAAACATTCGCTGAAGATAGTAAAGCTTGGCCATTTGAAGAAGCTCGTAAGATCGTCAAACGGTTGTCGAAACAAAAAGAGGCAGCGCCTTCTTCCCCAATTATATTTGAAACGGGCTATGGCCCTTCTGGTTTGCCGCACATTGGCACCTTTGGTGAAGTTGCACGGACATCTATGGTTCGCCATGCCTTTAGAGTTCTCACAGAAGATAAAATTCCGACCCGTCTTATTTGTTTTTCGGATGATATGGATGGATTTCGCAAGGTTCCAACCAATGTGCCAAATGCAGAAATGCTATCCGAATTTTTAGATAAGCCTTTAACTTCTGTGCCTGATCCGTTTGAAACTCATGAAAGCTTTGCTCATCATAATAATGCACGGTTACAGAACTTTCTTGATCAATTCGGTTTTGAGTATGAATTCTTCTCTGCAACTGAGTGCTATAAATCTGGTCAGTTTGATGAGACATTGCTCACCATGCTGCGCAACTATGACAAGGTGATGGATATTATTTTGCCGACCCTTGGCTCCGAGCGACAAGCAACCTACTCTCCATTTTTACCTGTTTGCCCAACAAGTGGCAAAGTTTTACAAGTCCCTATGATTGCTCGCGATGTGGAAGCTGGCACTATAACATATAAGGATCCAGATAGTGGCGAGGAAATAACAACTGTTGTTACTGGTGGCAATGTAAAATGCCAATGGAAAGCTGACTGGGCTATGCGGTGGGTGGCTCTTGGTGTTTCTTATGAGATGGCCGGAAAAGATTTGATTGATAGTGTGCACTTGTCTAGCCGGATTGCTAAAGCTCTTGGTGGCAAGCCGCCTGAGGGATTTAACTATGAACTCTTTTTGGATGAAAAGGGTGAGAAGATTTCAAAATCAAAAGGCAATGGCCTGACGATTGAAGAATGGCTGACCTATGCAAGCCCTGAGAGCTTGTCATTGTTTATGTTCCAGAAACCAAAGACAGCCAAGCGCTTGTACTTTGATGTGATTCCGAAAAATGTTGATGAATATCTTACCTTTTCAACCAAATTTTCTGGACAAGAACCAAAAGACCAGCTGGTAAACCCTGCCTGGCATATTCATGGTGGTGAGGTGCCTGCTGGCCAATTGCCGATTAGCTATAACCTCTTACTCAACCTGGTCTCTGCATCGAACGCCTCTGAGCCTGAAGTGCTTTGGGGTTTTATTAAGCGCTATGCACCGAATGCAACGGCAGAGACGCACCCTGAACTCGATCGTATGGTTGGTTATGCTATCAATTATTTCCATGAATTTGTGGCACCGACCAAAGAGTTTCGCAAGCCCACTGACCTGGAACGTACTGCAATTGAAGATCTTGCTAAACGATTTGAAGCGGCTGATGAAGGTCTGGACGGACAAGGGCTGCAGCAGATTGTGTTTGATGTAGGCAAGCACCATGAATTTGATCCACTTCGTTCATGGTTTACAGCCCTTTATGAAGTCCTGCTTGGGCAGTCACAAGGGCCGCGCTTTGGTTCATTTGTTGAGCTTTATGGAGTGAAGGAAACTGTAGCTCTTATTAATGAGAAGCTTAATGGATAGACCATTCTTTGATCACGATTAGATTTTAAATTATCAAGAGCGCTTCATTTATTTGAAGTGCTCTTTTTTATAGAACTTATTTCGGAGGGGTTATGGATCAAAAAGTTATGCAACAGAGGATAAGCATCATCACTTTGGGAGTGGCAGACCTTAAAAAAGCAAAAGCTTTTTATGATGCCCTTGGATGGAAAGTTGCTTCTGATGAAACAGTAGAAGAGATTGTGGCTTATGATCTTCAGTCAATGGCACTTGCCCTTTATCCGTGGGAGAAATTAGCATTGGACGCTCAGGTGCCTGCCGAGCGTTCTGGGTATTCTTCTTTTTCCATTGCTCACAATCTGAACACTGAAGAAGAGGTTAGTGAGCTATTGTCCAAAATACCGGAAGCGGGTGGCACCATTTTAAAGCCAGCGACAAAAGCGTTTTGGGGTGGATTTTCTGGTTGTTTTGCTGACCCTGATGGCCACATTTGGGAGATTGCCTATAATCCTTTTGCAAAACTTGGCCCTAATGGTGAATTTCGATGGAATGGAGTGAATGGTGATGACGAAGCCAATGGTTGAAGATGCTGTTGCGATTATACCTGTTTCAGATATGGCGCAAACTCTTGTATTTTATGAACAGACACTTGGGTTTGAAAAACGGTTTGTCTCTGATGATGCTTCTTTTGCGATGATGCTGCATGGTGAGGCTGCGCTTCATTTTATTAAAACTGCAGATGATGAAGCGTTAAAAGCCACTCGGACTAACATCTCTATATATCTTTGGAGTAAACAGCTCGATGACTTGTACACTTCTTTAGAGGCTAAACTTTCGGTTCTTCCAGAGGAGCGTGTTCGTGCACCATTTGATCAGGCTTATGGTATGCGTGAATTTCATGTGAAAGACCCTGATGGTTGTTTACTGATATTTGGCGAAACAATAGAATAGCCTAACCAACTGTTTTTAAGTCTTTAAATCCGCTCTTAATTTATTTTAAGGGCGGTTTTTTATTTTCTTTTTTCTCTTTTTAAAGATTATTACGTTACCATATTGACACGTGACTAAATAATCACCTATAAATTGAAATATGGAAACAATATTTAAAGCGCTTAGCGATAAGCACCGCTTGCAGCTCTTAGATGCCTTGAAAGAGGAAGATGGCCGCACGCTTGGAGATCTTGAAACTGTGCTGCCTCACCTCACCCGCTTTGGCGTGATGAAGCATTTAAAAGTTCTTGAAGAGGCCTTGCTTATTCAAACCCGCAAGGTTGGGCGTTTTAAATATCATTATCTTAACACTGTGCCCTTGCAGGAAATTTCGGACCGATGGATTTCTCGGTTTGCTGCTCCGATTAGTGAGGGAATGGTGGATTTGAAAACTAAGTTAGAGAGAGTAACGATTATGGATACGCAAAC
>CAXIDO010000047.1:0-9668 GCA_964022745.1 uncultured Methyloligella sp.
TATCTATGAATTTGCTGAAACCTTAAATGCAAGAGAAACCTTGGTTCCTTTTTCGCTTTGGCTATCAATTGAAAAATCAATATTATTGGCTTCAGCAAGCGCTTTTGAAATAGGTAATCCGAGACCTGTCCCCGATTTGCCTTTCTTAGAGCCAATATAGGCAGGGTTAACTGATGCCGTTTGGTCACTAATAACCTGATGAAACGGCTCCATAGCATGCCTAATATCACCTTCACTCATTCCTGGTCCAGTATCCGAAACTGATAGAATGAGAGTGTTTTCATCTTGGCGAAGGGTCTGAACTGTAATAAGACCGCCTTCTTTATCATATTTGATACCATTAGAAATCAAATTCAAAAGGATTTGCTGTAAAGAGCGCTCATCAACATGTATCAGAGGCAGGTTTTCTTCCAGATCAGAGCGAAGGCGGACATTCCTTTGCGCAGCCAACTCTCTCATCAATCGAACTTGGTCACGAACAAGTGTGTTAATTTCAACCTCAGTCGGTTCAACAATCCATTTGCCAGCCTTTAATTTTGTCAAATCAAGCAGGTCATTGATGAGGCTCAGAGCATGCTGGGCACTATTGTGAATATCCTGAACATAGTCTTTATATTTCTCGTGACCTAATGGCCCAAATTGCTCCAAGGACATCACCTCAGAAAATCCAAGAATAACATTCAAAGGCGTTCTCACTTCATGGCTCACAGCACTTAAAAGCGGAATAGACGTTGTCTCAGATTTCGTATCAAACGTTTGGCCTAAATCAGTCGGCGCTTCCGAGGGTAAATTAAAGGCGTTTTGTTCCTCTGTATAATTAAACTCATTAGCCAGTTGCATGAGAAGCAAAGTCCGGTCAAATTTGGTCAATCTAACCGGTGTTATTAAAACATCGCGTGATAATTTCCGACCAGACCTTAAGCGAACATGATCCAAACCATGAGAGGAGCCGGTTGTAGAGGTGCCGATTTCACTGGATATTAAGGACGAAAAAACGTCCCTGCTTTTAGGAAAAAGCCAATCAGCTCCATCATTGATAAGCGGTTCTATATCATCATAACCAAACTCGCTAACGAACGACCCATTTGCATGAATAATTTTCTGTAAGCTGATAAGAGCATATGGTGCTTGAGCGGTTTCAAAAATTTCTTCTAATTCTTCTTGGTCACCAACACCAGACAAAGACGTTAAATCTATTTCAAGGGGAGACCATTTATCACGGACTGCATTTTGAGAAACACCGGAGAGGATATCGCTATCGGCATTAAGGGCAGTCTCGTCTGTTTCTTGATTGCTCTTTGCAGATAAATCAGGGGCAAGCTCAACAGATCGCGCCTTTAATACATCATTCTCATCACCACCAGCTTCTTTGATGAGACGTGCTAACTCTTCAAGTTGAGCTCTTGGTACAAGTTCCTTAATGATCTCAGAAGAGATTTCAAATGGAATGTCTGTATTGAATTTCTCAACAGGCTGTTCCCCAGCTTTAGCCTGAGAGCTTATCTCCAATTGATTGGGCAAAGTTCCATTAAGAGAAGAGGAGTTCTCTGGTAAAAGTGAACGATCGGCCGAAAGCGGCGAAGATAAGCTTGGTGTGTCAGCAAGAGGTGGTGTCGGATCTTGGACTTTATCCTCCGTGACAGCAATCACTTCAACAATTAGAGCTGTGCGGTTCTTTAAGTTGCCACGCCGACAAAGCGCTACAAAGTGGCCCTCATTGCTCTTGCCGCTAACCTTTTTTTCTAATGGTACAGAAAGGCTCTCTGACACAGAGTTGTGGGCTGTTTTATTAGGGGAAGGAGAGTGAAAAACCTTTGTATCTCCATTTAACTGAGCACCGCCATTCATGTGAGGAAAATACAAGTCTACCCCAATCGCTTGCTCCGAATGAATATTACCGGGAGATAAGCCGTCTAATATTTGGCAAACCTTAAGCCAGGCCGGGTGAGACTTATCAAAAGGAGTGGCCTGCAAACTTTCTAAGGTCGGCGCTGACCAAAACTTGACCCCCTCACCATTCGCCCAGACAAAGCCAGCCGTATCCCGGTCCCATATCCAGATGGGACGTTCGTGGCGCGGGTTGCCATTTATGTATGGTAAAGAGGTTTGCAAATTAAAAAACACTCATAAAGATGCACGTGAAAAACGGCATAAATTAAAAACAGAGATATGTGTGACAAAACGAAAAGCTAATAACAGCCAAAAAACGATGTCTGTCAAAAACTTATTAGGCCACATTATAGCGTTTTTAGTATGAGACTTGCAAAATTTGAGTCTTGAAAAAAAGCAAAAATCCAAAAGAATCCCCAACATATGGGGATTTAGAAGAGATAAAGCCATAAATAGCATGATTTATAGGGCGTTATCTCTCCATTAAGCTTGATTATAAAAAAGACCATCAACCAACCGATCGTGATCAAGAAGGCTCTGAAGTAGGTAAGATACTACTTCGAAAGAATGTCCATGGCGGCATTAACACCGCCCTTGTCGAACTTAATTCCAAAAGCTTCCATTCCCATTTCAACACCGCTTAGAGCACCCATAAGAGTAAGCGGGTTCTGGTAACCAAGGTGACCAATACGGAAAACTTCTCCGGCAATTTTACCAAGCCCAGCAGCCAGAGATAGGTTGTATTTATCAAAGATAAAGGCCCGCATTTCATCAGCATTAATACCATCAGGCACGCGAACAGCGGTCACTGCATTTGAATGTTGCCCTTCAACCTGGCATTGGGTCTCTAAGCCCCAAACATTTACACATGCTCGTGTCGCATCGCCTAATTTTGCATGACGAGCATAAATCGCATCCAGTCCCTCATCCAAGATCATCTCAGTTGCTTTCTTCAAGCCATAGATCAGAGATACTGGTGGCGTGTAAGGATATAGTCCAGTTTCAGTCGCACTGATTAAAGGATCAAATTCAAAATATCCAGGGTTCAAATCAGACGTCTTTTTCGCTTCCAATGCTTTCTCGCTCACTGCAGCAAATGCAAGTCCTGGTGGTAACATCAATCCTTTTTGCGAACCGCAAATGGCAATATCAACCCCCCAACCATCATGGTCATAGTCCATGGCAACAAGAGAAGAAACAGTGTCTACAAACAAAAGAGCATCATGATTAGCTGCGTTAAGCGCTGCGCGAACAGCGGCTATGTCAGAAGTCACACCGGTTGAAGTTTCATTATGAGTAGCAAAAACCGCCTTAATCTCACCGGCTGTGTCAGCGCGAAGGGCATCTTCTACTTTTTGTGCATCGATCCCTGAGCGCCAATCACCAGCAATTTCAATCACCTCAAGGTCAAGCTCTCTGGATACTTTGCCCCAAAGGGTTGAGAACATCCCAACTTCCGGAATAAGAACCTTATCCCCTTTAGAGAGACAATTCGCGATGCTCGCATGCCAGGCACCAGTGCCAGAGGCAGGAATGACCATAACCGGTTGTTTGGTTTTAAAGATAGGTTTTAAATTTTGAGCAGCTTCAGCAGCAAGTTTCGCAAAGACAGGCCCACGATGATCCATCATAGGCTGAGACATGGCAGCGACCACCTCATCTGGCACAACAGTAGGCCCTGGCACTTGTAAAAAATAATATCCGGATTGTGAGTTGCTCATTATTATATTTCCTTTTCTTCTCAAAACCAGCGACTGAAATAAATTAGATTAAGGCGCTAAAATATTAAAAAAGCTCTACTCCTACAGCCACAAAACTATTGTAAGAGGAGAAGGTGGTTTTCTTATTTAGGGTCTAAAACCAATAGATCACTTTTATTGAGTGTCATATGATTGTCTAACAAACAACCCCATATTCTTGACATGGACAATTTATCGCGCAAATGATCAACTGTGAAAAGAGGGGGATAACCCTTAGAGCTGTGATGAAGTTTGATAAAGAATAAAGCAAGGCTTAGAGGCAAAAATGCGAGTACCTTTTGTACCTAACACACTAAAATTACTAGTTGTTTTAGTCGTCATCCTATTTTGTTCCATGGCCTATGCCGGTCATGTAAGAACAAGTTTCATGCCGTTTCCAGCTTTGAACGTTGAAAAGAGTTGGTTGATGGTTGGAACGAGGCTAGGTGGCTTGAAATATGATAGGGCCGCGTGTCAGGCGGCATTAAAAGCACCAAATGTTCAAAAAAGCTTTGTTAAGGACAGCCCCTTTAAAAATGGTTGTGGTTGGGTGAATTCAGTGCGTATTCGCCAGTTTAGCGGCGCAAAAATTTCTCCCATTAAATTAAGTTGCCCCATGGGCGCTGGGTTAGCGATGTGGATGGCACAAGTCGTCCAGCCAGCTGCGAAAAAATATTTTGGCACAACCGTGAGCCGTGTGAACCATTTAGGCGGCTATTCCTGCCGAAACATCAAGGGGAGTCTTCTCTCAAAATATATCAATGTGAAATCAGAACACGCCACAGCAAATGCCATAGACATCTCAGGGTTTGCATTGGCCAATGGCAGTAAAGTCTCAATCCTAAGAGATTGGCCATATAAGAGTAAAAAAGGAGGAGGTAAAAAAGCAAAGTTCCTGCGCGATATTCATTATGGCGCATGTACTTATTTCCGTGTTGTCCTGGGGCCAGAAGCCAACCGACTTCACGCCAATCATTTTCATTTTGATCGGGGATTACTACTTAGATGCAAATAGTATTGCAAGAAGACCAAATGAAAGGATAAGAGTGAGGAGCGTTTAAGCCGTCTCTAAAAGTCCTTCTGCGGTTGCTAAGTCAACACTCACCAATTGACTGACACCTTTTTCAGACATTGTGACGCCAAATAAACGGTCCATGCGCTCCATCGTCATGGGGTGATGGGTGATAACAAGAAACCTTGTATCCGTAGAGCGCGCCATTTCTTCCATCATTAAGCAAAACCGATCAACGTTCGTGTCGTCAAGCGGCGCATCAACCTCATCCAGCACACAAATCGGGGATGGGTTCGTTAGAAATACAGCAAAAAGCAATGACATAGCCGTTAGAGCTTTCTCACCACCAGAAAGAAGCGTGAGTACTTGCGGGCGCTTGCCAGGCGGGCGCGCAATAATTTCAAGTCCAGCCTCAAGCGGATCATCAGAGTCGATAAGCTTTAATTCGGCTTCACCACCAGCAAACAATGTCTGGAACAAGCGTTTAAAATGAGCATTCACTTCGTCAAACGCTGTAAGCAACCGTTGGCGGCCCTCTTGGTTTAACTGGTTCACAGCCGTGCGTAATTTAGTAACCGCACTTTCAAGGTCCTCCCGCTCAGAAATCATTGAGCCAAACTTATCTTCCAATTCCTTAATCTCATCTTCAGCCCGTAGATTGACAGCGCCCAAACGTTCACGATCTTTCTTTAAGCGTGCAACATCATCCCTCACATCACGCATGGGCGGCAGTGATATGGCAGCTTCAAAACCAGAATGAGCCAAACAAGCATCAGCTTTGACATTGAGTTTAGTCTCAATTTCGCTTGCTTGTTGAATGAGCTGTGAGCGGGCAGCCTCTAACCGGGTTTCTTCGCGTGCTTTTTCTTCACGCAATGTCATGAGGTCAGTTTGTAAGGTGCGTAATTCTTTTTCAAAATCATTAGCGGTTTCTTCAGCAATAGCCAAAGCGTCGCCTGTATCTTTGCGCTTGGTCTCCGCTAGGCTTAGTTCATTCAACAAATTCTGGCGCTGGGAATTAAAGCGAGCAGGGAGATCCGAGAATTGCGTGAGTTCTTGCGTTGTTTTTTCAATACGTAATTTAAGCTCATCAATATGGCTTTGAGCATCTTTGGCGCGCGACGTCCAGTCATCACGCTCTTTTTTCATTTCCTCAATTCGGCCCAGATGTAATTCTTCTTCTCGAGTAAAACCAGCCCAGTGTAAATGCGCGTCTGAGTGAACCTTTCTTAATTCCGAAACCAAATTCTTTTGTTCAGTGTGCTCTTTATCAATTTCGTCAAGTGAAGGTAGATCTTGAAACTCTTTGTATTGGGTGTCTACAGAGCTCTTTGTACCAAGAAGTTCTTCGCCTTTTGCTGCAAGACTTTCTGAAATCGCAGCAAGGCGGCCATCCACCTGTCTGTTTGTTTGCTCAAGAGTTCTTAAAAGTTGGTTGGCCTCTTTTAGCTTCTGTTGGCTTTGAAGCAAAGCAAGGCGCTTATCTCGTAATTCAGTTTCTATAGAGCTAAGCATCTCTTCTTTTGTCTGCAGCTTTTCTTTGTGAGAAGAAATCTTGGATCTAAGAGCTTCGCATTCCTCAATCAAAAGCGGTAAGCGGTTGCGCTCAGTTAACCTTTGAGGGGCGGAGGAGGGAGAGTTAGGTGATAAAATAAAACCATCCCATCTCCATAAACCACCGGATTTACTAACAAGTGAATGCCCAGGCAAGAGTTCTTGTTGCAATGGAAGAGCTTGGGCCTCATCAACGACCCCCACAAAATCAAGACGTGTCATTAAAAGCTGAGGGCCATTGATAAACGAAGAGAGAGCTGTAACTCCCTGCGGTAAAGAGGCTGGTGAGCTCTGTACAATATCGCGCCAATAGTTGGTTGTTTGAAGGTCAAGAGCAGTAGCTTCAGTCGGCAGATCCAAATCATCACCAAGAGCTGCCCAAAGCGCCAGCTCATAACCGTCCTGCGTTTTAAGCTCATCCATAATGGGAGTTTCAGTTTCACTTGCTGGCTTCAATAGCTTTTCGAGCAACGCAATTTCTGTTTCATGCGCTTGTAAAGCAAGCGCCATCTCATTGCCAGAAATACGTAAAGACTGAACCTCTGATTTATGAGTTGAAAGTTTATTATCAAGCGTAGTGATCGCCTCTTCAGAAACGCTGATTTGTTGTTCTAAATCAGTGATCTCTTTTAAGAGTGTATCCTCAGATTTCGCGCCAGATTGTTCTGCCTTTTTTGTCAAGAGCTCGGTTTGCTCGGTTTCTAAACTTTGAATCTGACCTTTTAACTGTGAGCTTTGATTTTTTAATCTTTCAATATCAGACAAAAGGCTCGAGCGCCGAGCATGAGCATTTGCACGTGATTGAGACAGTTTATTAAAAAGCGTCTCGCTCTCTTGTAGAGAAAGAGAGGCGTCATCTAGTTTGCTTTTTGCAACTGTCTTTTTTGATTGAAGTTCAGAAATTTCAGTTTTTAAGCCTTCAATCTCAGTTGATAGGCGAAGAGATATTTGCTCCCCATCTTTAATCAAAACTTCATCACGTGCTAAATCAGTTGTTGCATCAGTTAGGCTAGACTTCAGTTCAGCTTCTCTTGTCCTGGCTTGCTCTTCATCTCGGTCTAACCCTTCATTCGCCAGAGTTAACCGATGGAGAGCCGCCGCAGCTTTAGCTTCAGCATCCCTAAGAGGAGGGAGAGCATCCTGCAACTCTTCTCGTTTATTAAGGGCTTCTGTTTCTTTTAGAGTGCCCGCATCAACAAAGTCTAAGGTTTTTGCCAAATCCGTTTCAGCTTTGAGGACCGCATCCGCCGCCGCACGCCATTGCAGATGCAGCAATAACGCTTCTTTCGCATAAAGCTTTTCACTTAAATCTTTATAGCGCAGCGCATGGCGCGCTTGCCGCTTGAGAGAATTAAGTTGAGCATCCATCTGCCCCATAATATCAGCTAGGCGTTCAAGGTTAGTCTCAGCAGCATTGAGCCTTAATTCAGCTTCATGACGCCGACTATGTAACCCTGCAATACCAGCCGCATCTTCTAAAATACGCCGCCGCGCTTGTGGCTTCGAATTAACAATCTCACCTATTTGCCCCTGGCGAACAAGCGCATGGGAGCGAGCACCAGTGGCTGCATCTTCAAACAAAAGTTTAATGTCTTTAGCGCGCACATCACGCCCGTTTACTTTGTAAGAAGATCCATCTCCTCTTGCTATCGTGCGAACAATCTCAAGTAAATCTTCATTGTTAAATTCAGCGGGAGCTGTGCGGGCTTTATTGTCAATCGTAATTGTAACTTCAGCGCTGTTGCGGGCAGGGCGCTGCTGTGTGCCGGAAAAAATAACATCATCCATGGCACCGCCGCGCATGGCTTTATAAGAGGTCTCCCCCATCACCCAGCGAAGTGCTTCAAGCAAATTCGATTTTCCACAGCCATTAGGCCCCACCACACCAGTTAACCCTGGGCGAATGAGGAGTTCCATTGGCTCAACAAAGCTTTTAAAGCCGAGTAATTTTAACTGTGTGATATGCACCCGAGTTTAACACCTGAAAGGATAATAGTTTGCTTAGATTTCGATCTTGTTACTATAAATCAAGATGGATCTTAGAGGCTAGCCCCTAGAACAAACAGCAATATCAGGCTTTTAGAAAAAAGAGAAGTAGGGTGAGAAAAACTTGCTAAATAAGCTTAAAATCTTTCGAAAATCTAATAAGAGAGCACTAATCAGTATGAAGGCCCAAAGCAAAATCCGTTAACTTTGTTTCATATGCGTATCAATTAAAGCTTTAAGCTCATCGATTGAAAGTGGTTTGCGAATTTTTTGCCCGTTTATGAAGAATGTAGGCGTACCAGAAACCCCAAGTTTACGGCCTCTGTTTTTAATCTTGTTCAAATTATCAATAAGAACCTGATCTTTCATACATTGATCAAACTCAGCTCGTTTTAAACCAGATTTTTGGGCAACAGCATAAATAGCATCCAGGCGAACTTCCTGAGATACCCATTTTGGTTGATTGTTTAAAAAGAGATCAACAATTTTGAAATATCGTTTCGGAGAGCCACACCTGGTCACAATCGCGGCATTCCCAGCAGACCGACCTATTGGAAACTCCCGGACAATATACAGAACTTTCCCCTTATTAATGTAATCACGTTTTAAAAGAGGAAATGTCTTCAGGTGAAAGGCACGGCAATGCGGGCAGGTCAATGAAACATATTCAATAATAGTGACAGGCGCGTTTTCTTTGCCCAGATACATCTCTGGTAAAGGGCCAGCCTTCATCAATTGTGCAATTGAAGGGAGCCCTTTTTCATCAAGTACAATCTCATCTGGGTTAGCTTTTTTCTCGCTCCCACCTAAAGAAAGTTG
Source organism: uncultured Methyloligella sp. (assembly GCA_964022745.1). Classification (GTDB taxonomy): domain Bacteria; phylum Pseudomonadota; class Alphaproteobacteria; order Rhizobiales; family HXMU1428-3; genus HXMU1428-3. Next base: position 9,001 of record CAXIDO010000047.1, read on the forward strand.
ATTGCCAGTACATGCGGCAAGAAAGAAAAGCAAAGAAAGGGAGCCAATCAGCTTAAATAAACGCAAGCCATCACTAATGCGACTATGATTAATGTGAGCTTGGTTAAACACTAATTTCCACTCCCTCTCTATGTTGTCGTTTATTCATTGAGATTTATGAAAAACCTCATCGTATATTGTTATTTTTCTAAAAGAGGCTTGAACAATTTTTCAAACTCTTCCAAAGGTTGCGCCCCTTCAAGACGAGTGCCATTTACGAAAAATGTCGGTGTTGAGCGAATGCGAAATTCAGCTGAACCAGCATTTTTAACAGCCAAAACTTGCGCAAATAGCTTTTTATCATCAAGGCAAGCTTTGAAGGTTTCGTCTGTAAAGCCAGCTTGTTTGGCAATGGTTTTCAATGCACCGACACGGTCTTCAACATAAGCCCATTCTCTTTGCTTTGCATAAAGAACATCAACAAAGTCAAAATATGCGTCCCGTTTAGGCAAGCAGCGGCCAAGCATGAAAGCAGCTGTTGCTAACTGATCAAGGGGAAATTCTCTAACAATATATTTAACCTTGCCAGTTTTAATATACTTCTCTTTCAAGCCTGGAAGAGTGTCGTTATGAAAAGTCGCACAGTGGCCACATGTCATAGAAGAATATTCAATAACTGTAATAGGAGC
>CAXIDO010000048.1:0-9643 GCA_964022745.1 uncultured Methyloligella sp.
AAACCGGCACACCAAGAGACGCCCAAACGCCATTATAGTTCACGCCGGCAGCCATATTTAACACAAGCACATCTTTAGGTCCAAGATCCCAAGTCGGCACTGCTTCAACTTGCATAGCCTTATCAGGGTTGCCTTCACGCTCTTTGCGAATTGCCCAGGCATACATTTTCTCTGGCACATGTCCAAGCGGCGGAATTTCACCGATTTCGTAAAGATCTTTTTCAGTCATTAACTATTCCTCTAATTCGCTACCGAAATATCATTCAATAACACCCCAAAATAAGCCCTAACTCATCAGATTAAGGTGTTATTAAAAATCTATATTGAGATGAGTGAAGCAATATGCAGTGACAAACCTACCTCCCGAAACAGCGGTGGTAAAACTAAATGCCGGCTCCCCAAAGTCAACTCATGCATAATAAAAGCAATTTCCTGACATCTTTCTGCAACAAAATCAACCCTGCCATTAGCTAACAAGGGATCAATAACGCAAAATATAGACATTTTACAAAAAAATTAGACCAATTAGGGAGGGAACGAAACAGAGGAAAAAAATAATTAAAATTTTAATCAGTTTCACACTATCCAATTAAATCTAGTTCAATTCTTGTGTGATATAAGCTTTAAACCATCAAATAAGCGTTCGGTTGAGTAAGAAAAAACAGAAGAGTTTGAAAATGATACCAGAAAATCAAGAGCAAAAAGTTGAAATATATTCAGAAAACTCTAATTTCAAAGCGCTACCCAGCTATTTAACATCAAAACCTCTTTGTCAAAGATTACTGCCCCTGGCAATCATTATATCCATCTTAACAATGGCAACAGCACTCATCATTTCTCTAAACGCAGGTACTTTAATTTTCAAAACTGAAACAAGCCTATTAATGACCCTCAGTTTAGAAATGCTGCTTCTCCTGTCATGCACCATCGCTATCTGGAAAAAAACAATCCAATGTTAGCACGATATTAAATCAATCTGGTTGATGAAACTCATTCATTATTCAACAGGTCTGGCCGTCGCTCTTTCGTAAGTTTGATTGATTGCTCATGACGCCACTTTTCTATTTTACCATGATCCCCGCTCAGCAAAACTTCAGGTATGGCCTCTCCCTCAAATTCACGGGGCCTTGTATAATGCGGATGCTCAAGTAAGCCTCCTTCAAAACTCTCATTTTCCAAACTGGATTGCGCCCCCAAAACCCCATCTTTAAGACGAACCACTGCATCTAACAAACAGAAAGCTGCCATTTCCCCGCCAGTCATAACAAAATCACCAATGGAGACTTCCTCCAATTTACGAGATGTTATGACCCGCTCATCAAGCCCTTCAAAACGGCCACAGACCAATATCAAACCATCACTGGCGGCAAAGTCGCGTGCTAAGTCTTGATCAAAAGGGCGCCCTCTGGGAGAGAGGTAAACACGCCGCGCCGTTGGGCATAGCTCCACGGCTGCATCAATGGCTTTGGCGGCAATATCAGGTCTGAGAACCATACCAGGACCACCACCCGCAGGCGTATCATCAACCGAGCGATGTTTATCAGTTGCAAAATCCCTGAAATTTAAAACATCCAAGTCCCAAAGACCTTTATCAAGAGCAGTACCAGTAACACTAGCCCCTAATGGCCCCGGAAAAAGTTCAGGAAAAAGTGTCAAACATACAGCACGCCACTTAGAGCACCCAGGATCATCTGTCATCATCACACCTAAAAAGGAAATATTTTTCAAAATCTTAAATTATAATTAGATTTCTACTACCAGCTTAGGAGCATATTGACCAGAAGACAGCAAAGAATAAAAAGGAAAGGAAGTTACAAAACCAACAATTAAGCTGAATTAAATCAATGCTTAAAACGGGCGGGAGTTTAAAGAGCAACAAGCAGAGGACAGCGAAACAAATTCAAGAGAACCTCAAACCCATCTTTTTCAGCAGCCAATGGACAGCCAGGTAATAAATAAAGCAAACCCGTTTTCAAATGGCCAATTTCCCATAAAAGCCGGGATTGATCCATACGCTTCATACCGTAAACCACTAAGTCACCAAAGAAATCAGCTTCAAGGTCATTACGAAGCTCTTCTTCACGTTCAAGAACATCGCCGATACATAAAAGAACAACAGTTTGCTCAAATGTCTGCAAATAATCCCTAAGCATATCAAGCCCGTCTTTCCAGGCATCATATGAATGCACAAGAAGAACAAGAGGACCAGAACCAGCACTCGCTCGCGGGCCCGCCATTAAAACACCACCACTGCAATTACTCTCTTTTAAGTGCATATAATCACGGGTCAATTGCCGTGCAGACAAATGCTCACCCATAACAATGATATTATCACGGTCGCAATAAGAGTGAAATTGAGCCGAAACATTTTCAGTGATTGTCAAGAAATCAGCTTCAATACGAGCAGCTGCAGACCGTCTGCGCACTTCGCGCTCCAGAGCACGCATTGCAATTTTATTTTCCTTTTTTAATTCATGAAGTTCAACGCCACGCCGAGAACCGCACAAACCAACTTCTTTAGAAAAGGAAAAACGAGAGGCCTTTAAGAGCTGTTCATTTTCGAGATAAAGAGCACGAATAGGCAGGCTCGCACCTTTCGCCATTTGAAACCCGACAGAAAGGGCAGCTTTGTTTGGGCAACGCCCACCAAGCTTCAATATAATCTGTTCAGCCATGCATTCGTCTCCTCATCGTGCGGATGCTTTGTGAGCATCTGAAGCACAATCAAACTCTAAGGAACCCTAAATGATTCGTGACAAAACTAAGAAGATAAATAATCAACAAAAAGATTTTTTATCAAAATCAGTTTATAATTGAAACATATAATCAACAACCCTGTGAAATGGAAAAATCTGCACAAAGAGCAGTTTTGGCTTGTCTTTACATGAACTTACAGAGAAAAGCTGAGAAACAACAAAAGAATAGATTAACAGAAGGTTAACGCGTTACCCCGAGGGACTATCACCAAAAGAACGGCGCATATGAGCAAAATCAGTGAGACGAGCTTCAACACCTCTGTTCAAAGATCCACTTTCAAAAACACCTTTACGAGAACGCGCACCAGCTTTCACACCAGTTAAAATCTCTAATCCTTCATCAATATGGTCGATTGACCAAACACAAAATTCACCACGCCCACAAGCAGCAACAACATCCTCGCGAAGCATTAAATGAACACGGTTCGCATGAGGAATGATAACCCCTTGCTCACCTGTTAACCCCCTCTGCGAACAAAGGTCAAAATACCCTTCAATTTTTTCATTCACGCCGCCAATGGCCTGAACACCACCTTGCTGATTTACAGATCCAGTAACAGCTATTCCTTGGCGAATTGGCACTTGAGACAATGCGGATAAAAGCGCAAACAACTCAGCAGCCGATGCACTATCCCCATCAATGCCACCATAAGATTGCTCAAAAACCAAACTAGCGCTTAATGAAAGAGGTACATTTTGCGCATAAGTCCCAGCCAAATATCCCCAAAGGATCATAACACCCTTAGAATGCAAAGGCCCACCAAGTTCAACTTCTCGTTCAATATCAACAACCCGGCCAGCCCCCATACGCACTCGCGCCGTAATTTTATTCGGCCTGCCAAACGCATAATCACCGTGCTGTAAAACACTCAAACCATTAATCTGACCAATCACAGCTCCATCAGTTTCGATCATCTGCAAATCACGAATGATACCTTCCCGATAACGCTCTTTAACCAAAGAAGCTCGTCTCTCACGTGTACGAAGTGCCATCTTAATGTCTGAATGGGCTGTCGTTTTACGCTCATCATTAGAGGAAAGATAATCAGCCTCAATTAAAATATCCTGCAATTGGACAAAATTAATATAAAGTTTTTCACCATCACCCGCTTGCCTGGAGCTCTCTTCAATCAGACGGCCAACAGCAACAGCATCTAATGGTTTCAAATTTTTCTTCTTTAAGATCCCTGTAATAATCTGAGCGTATTGCATTTCAGCCTCATCCGTCCGATCAATCTGATCTTCAAATTCAGCTTGTATTTTAAAAATGTTCGCAAATTCAGAGTCTGCCTCCTTCAGGCGATAATAAATTTCACGTTCACCAAATAAAATAACTTTTACATTCAATGGAATAGCTTCAGGCATTAAAGAAACAGGTTTCAAAACGGAACCATCATCAATGGGGGATTGCACACGGATTTCACTATCGATCAAAGCTTGCTTAAAGCCTTCCCAAGCAAAATTATTTTGTAACAATTTTGCTGCATCAAGTAAGAGCACTCCGCCATTCGCTTTATGCAAAGCGCCTGGCTTTATCATATTAAAATCTGTGCCATGATTATTTCCTGTGCCAGTCAGAGCTTCAACCCGGCCAACCAAGTTACTTAAAGTCGGGTTCCCCTCTTTGACAAGTGGGCCGCCATTCAGCTCGCTGCGTTTATGACTAACCAACACATTGACCATATAGCGAGAATATTTAACGTCATCTTCTGTCTCGATGTGCCCCTTCACCAGGACGTCATCACTCTCTTCATCAACAAACAATCCAACATGACGAACAAGGTCGATTTCAACAGCGTCTAAATAATCTTTAATTTTTTTGTGTTTTTTAAATGCATTTCGAACCCCTAGCAGGGCCGCAGATACAACATTCTTCGCCATATCAGCATTCAATTTCATAAGTTTCTCAGCGCGTTCTTTTTGCTGCAAAGGAAAACTTTGAAACAATTCAGCCAATTGGCGCTCAAGCGCTTCAATTTTAGCCTCAACAACACGTCGCTCACCAACAGGTTTAGCTTGAAACTCTTCCGGTTCAAGCGCTTCGCCATCTTCCAAAGGCACCATGGTAAAACCAGAAGGAGTTCTTAAAATCCCAACATTTTTAGAGCGCGCATGCTCAATCAAATTATCAATGGCATCTTCCTGATTGCTCTCAAAAGCCAAATCAATTGCGCGGCGCCGAGTTATATACTCATCGGAATGAAACATGGCTGACAAACCAACCCTCAGTTCATCAATCGATTGGATCATCAAGTTTCGAAACTCTACGCCCTGTCCCGCAGATAATTCTATAGCAAGAGGTTGATAGCTATTTTCAAAGTTATTGACATAAACCCAATCTGAAGGCGCCTCCCAGGAAGGCAATGTCTCTTTAAGAAGTTTAGTAATGGCCGTTAATTTGCCAACCCCAAGGCCGCCAGCTGCAAAAATATTAAAATTATCTGATCTGATATCAACGCCAAGCGCAACAGCTTCAAGCCCACGATCCTGCCCGATTAATCCGGTATATGGCTCAAGCTCTTTGGTTGTTAAAAAACCCAACTTCCCTGGATTTGAAGCATTTCTAAGTCCGGCGACTTCAATAGTGTCACTTGACTGCCCAGATTTTTTCCCACGAGCCTTCTTCCCACCAGCTTTTTTACCAAGTGTTTCACGGCTTTTGCTAAATCCAAACATATGACCCCTCCGGAGGCGTTAAAACAATCAGCATTTTCTTAAAACCAAAAGCATTTTTCAACGCATCATTATTCTCGAAATTAAAAAAACAAACCAATGCTTCTCACATCGTAAAGCTTGGCTTAAAAAATAGTTTTTATACACCAATAGACAATGACAAGATAATTAAAGATTGCTAGTCCCACAGTAAAGTATGGCTATAACTATGGCCTGTTTTGCACCAGTTACCCCCAAAAATCATACATTTCGCATAAAAAAACAGCAAACTTAGAAAAGCTTGCTGTTCATAAACTTCTTGTGAATAAAAATCACAACCTAGCGTGGTGCACGTTTTGCTAAAATCCGTTGTAAAGTTCGGCGATGCATATTCAAACGCCGTGCTGTTTCAGAGACATTCCGGTTACATAACTCATAAACCCGTTGGATATGCTCCCAGCGCACACGGTCAGCTGACATAGGGTTCTCTGGCGGCGCGGCCTTGTCACCGGTCGCCATAAGTGCAGCGACAACATCATCAGCATCAGCTGGTTTTGCAAGATAATCAATTGCACCTAGTTTCACAGCTGTCACAGCCGTTGCTAAATTTCCATACCCGGTAAGAACCACAGAACGAGCACTCGGGCGCGCTTCAGATAAAACCTCAAGCACTTGCAATCCATTGCCACCATTCAGACGCATATCAACAACAGCAAATGCCGGCGCAGAACGGCGAATGATAGCAATTCCATCTTCAACATTATCTGCAGTTTGCACTTCAAACCCGCGTGATTCTAACGCACGGGATAATCGATTTAAAAATGATTGGTCGTCTTCAACGACCAGCATTGATCGATCTTCATAAACGGACCAATCTATCGCTTCCATAACCATAAAAGATCTCCCCAATCTATTAAGTTAAAAGAATTGAAAACATCTAATCGAGCACGCAAAAAAGCCGATACTCAAAAATAGAATAACTCTAAGTTAGACTTTAGTCGCTAAAGGCTAAAAAGTGAAGTAAAATAGAAAAACAGACCTAATTTGTCGCAGGGACTGCGTTAAAGTGAAACAAAGCAATGCTTAAAAACAACGAAAACCTGGGTATTTCATCTAAATTGGATATTTCAACTAAATGAAAGACAAATCTCAAACTTTCTCAATGCTCGTATCAAGAGCACTACGCGGCCAATCCAGCTTAACATAAGCCCCAGCAATGACCCCTTTAACCAAATCATGCTTCACATTACCAAAACGCATCACCGCACCAGACCGCTCAAGCAGTGTCTTTGAAATAAAAAAGCCAAGCCCCATACCACTTTGATGATCTTCAACTTCACGGCGTGCAATCGAACGTGATGATACAAAAGGTTCACCTAAAATTTTCATCATCTCAGGTGAAAACCCGGGACCATCATCAACGATGCTCAATTTAACCTTTGTTTCAGACCATTCAATAGTGACCACAACTCTGGTTTTTGAAAATTCAACAGCGTTCTCAACAATATTCCCCAGCGCATAAATCATCCCCGGGTTACGATACAACAAAGGCTCTTTATCAAAAGGAGCAACCGTTCCCTCTTTAGGAGATTTTTTTATAATTACATTCGCATTCAAAGCCTTTAAAGGTTGCGCTACTTCCTCAATCACATCACCGATTGAAGAACTTGCAACCAACATATCCGCATCCATCCCCTCATCGGTTAAAGATTGAAGAATTTCACGGCAGCGAACAGCTTGCCTGCGGATCAATTTCACATCATCTTTAATATGGCTCTCATCAGGCATCTCCCGCTCTAATTCTTTTGCCACAAGACAAATAGTTGAAAGCGGTGTTCCTAATCCATGCGCTGCAGCGGCTGCCAATCCATCAATGGCAGATAATTTTTGCTCACGCGCCAAAGTCGCTTCAGTCGCTGCAAGCGCCGCCGACATAATCCGGCTTTCATTCGCAATCCGCCAGGCAAAGAAGCCAATAAACGCCATTGCACAAAGAAGAGAAATCCAGTTTCCCATACGATAAGCCATGGGAAACTCTAAGCCACCTATGGTTTCCCAGGGAAGTGGCAAGTAAACAAAGCTAATAATGCTGGCAGAAATAAGAGCTACAATAGAGAGAATAACGGTCGATTGGGTGCGCAAAGAAGCAGCCGAAATAGCAATTGGTGCAACAAGCAGCGAGGCAAACGGATTAAGAATGCCGCCCGTTAAATATAAAAGCACCGAGAGTTGTACAATATCAAACCCAAGCATCCACGTACCAAACTGATTACCAATCACCTTAATATCATTTACCATGGCACTCAGCACAACGTTGATGCAAACAGAAAGACAAATAACAAAAATAGTCAGGGAAAGCGGAAACTCAAACTTCAGCCAATAAAACACAAGCAATACAGCCGCAAATTGTCCAACAATGGCAATCCAGCGCAAACGCACAATTGTTCTAAGGCGCAAATGTGATCGGTTTATATAATCTCTCTGTTCCATATAAAGAGACATTAAGGAATTTGGCACAACTGACAACCTTAATCATAAAATAAAGATAACCCATCTCAATCATGCCTTTTAAAAATCGAAATCTCACTACAATTCAGTGCTAAATATCGTCACACCAATTTGATCAAAATTATCATCGGAAATGCTTGACCTTTTAACCATTGCCCGCTTAATGTCCGAAGGCTAAATAGAATTAAAAAATTCGGTTCTTGATGAAACTCAACGAAGAGACACATCAGAAAAACAATCAGAGAAATACAAAGGACACAGGTGAAAAAACAATGCGCCTCAATCAACTGTTCATCATTCTTTGCTGCTTCTGTTTCGGAGCTCTCGTTGCCATCTGGCTTTATGCATTAGAACATCAACAACCTAAAACCCAAATTGAAGGCAGCACCAAAGCGCTAATTGGCGGCCCTTTTAATTTAGTTGATCACAAAGGCACCCCAAAAACTGACAAAGATTTTAAAGGCAAATATATGCTGATCTATTTCGGCTATAGTTTCTGCCCAGACATCTGCCCGACAGATTTACAAAAAATGGCCAACGCCATCGATATGGCCAAACCAAAAAGTGAAAAAGTTCAACCAATTTTCATCACTATTGACCCAGAACGTGACACACCAAAACAACTGGCCAGTTATGTTTCAAATTTTCATCCCCGTCTAACTGGCCTAACAGGCTCACTTGATGAAATTACAAAAGTGAAAAAAGCCTACAAAGTTTACGGCGTGAAGGTTGATGAAAATGGCAAGCCATCCAAAAATGTCAAAGGCACCGATTATTTAATGGACCACTCACCCCAAACATTCTTGGTGGGACCTGACGGAAAATTCATTCGCTATTTCAGGTTTAATAACACAGCAAAAGATATGGCTGTCGCGATCGATAAACATGTCAACTAAGCTATTACAAATAACAATTTAAGAAACTAACAAGGCCTAATAATTGCGTTTTTCTGTGAGTTGGGTTTAAAAAAATTAAATTAGTACTTTAAAAATTAACCAACAAATATCATGCTTGAGTTTAATGATTCGGCTGTAAAAATTTAACGTCGCAACATTACAACCAAGATCATATATCCAGTCTTAAAAATAATAATAACAATCAATTTTAATTTAAGAAGAGGTCATTCCATGCGGTGGGCAGCACGCCTAAATATCAGTAAAAAAAGTATGCTCCAGCATGGAGAAGAAATTGCTTTAGAAAATTGCGACATTCCAATTAAATTCCGCCGTCACCCAAAAGCGCGCCGCTTAACTCTTCGCGTCAGCTCAACTGACCGCTCCGCAATTGTGACTGTGCCTCCTTACTGTTCAGATAAAGAAACCATTTCTTTTCTGGAAAACCACCGCAATTGGTTATTCGAACAATTTGAAAAGCTACCCGAAGCCGCCCCTTTCAAGCATGAAAGCATCATGCCATTAAGAGGTGTTGACCATAAGCTGATTTTTGCAGGCCAGTCCCGCGGCAAAGGCGTCATCTGGATAGAAAACGACAAAACAGATCAAGACACAAAGGTAGATGCCTTACCTGAAGTTTGTGAAGCCCAAACTCCTCAAACTCAAACAAGCTCACTTCCAGAAATTCATATAAATGGCACAGAACATTTCGCCCCGCGCCGCTTAACAAGATGGTTAATAGATCAAGCAAGAAAAGACCTGCAAGAACGCTCTAAGTGGCATAGTGAAAACCTTGGTCTCTCATACAACAAAATCATGATCAAGGATCAACGA